>NZ_JAAGPP010000063.1:0-47692 GCF_017104975.1 Burkholderia sp. Ac-20344 | reverse complement strand
CGGCCACTGGCACGCCGCCGGCCCGGCCCGATGCGCCGCCCGGCCCCCGCCCACCCGAGATGGCGACACCGATGCGCAAGAAGAAATCCCCCGTCAAAGACCTGCTGCTCACCCGCTATGCGCCGATCGCCGACGGTATCGCCGCGCTGTTCTTCCCGTATGCGGAAGTCGTGATCCACGACCTGCACGACCAGACCGTGCTGTATCTCGCGAACAACCTGTCGAAGCGCGAGGTCGGCGACGATTCCGCGCTCGAGGAAATCGATCATTCCGCGCGCGAGCGCGTGATCGGCCCGTACGAGAAGCTGAACTGGGACGGCCGGCGGATGCGCTGCGTGAGCAACGTGCTGTTCGACGACGAAGGCCGCCCGGCCGGGATGATGTGCATCAACTTCAACATCGCGGTGTTCGACGAGGTGCGCGCGACGCTCGACCTGTTCATCAAGGGGGCAGGCGTCGTCGCGCAGCCGGACGAGCTGTTCCGCGACGACTGGCAGGAGCGCATCAACACGTTCCTGCACGGCTGGCTGCGCGAGCGGCAGGTCGGGCTGAACGGGCTCACGCGCGAGCACCGACGCGAGCTCGTCGAAGCGCTTCACGCGGAGGGTGCGTTTCGCGGCAAGAGCGCGGCGAACTACGTCGCGAACGTGCTCGGGATGGGCCGCGCGACGGTCTACAAGCACCTCAAGCACCTGAAGGAAACGCAGGGCGACGCGTAAGCGAACCCGCCCGCGAGTCGGTTCGCCGATTCGCCGGGAAGCGCGGCGGCGCCGGCCGGCATCGGCAATCGCTATCGGGACGCTGCTTCCGTGTCTATGCTTCGTGATACGCCGGACGCCCGTTTCACACGGCCGCCCGGCCCAGACGAAGCGTCGAAGCACAAAATGATATAGTCCCGGTTACACTTTTTTCCTGCCCGGAACCGCCCATGACGACCGCTCCCGCCCCGACTGCCCGCCCGACCCTGACCGTCGAAATCTGGTCCGACCTGATCTGCCCGTGGTGCTGGATCGGCAAGCGCCGCTTCGACGAGGCGCTCGCCGCGTTCGCGCACGCGGACCGCGTCGACGTCGCGCTGCGCGCGTACCGGCTGATGCCCGGCCAGCCCGTCGAGCCGGTCGAGGCGATGCTCGCCGGCAAGTACCGGATGTCGCCCGCGCAGGTCGAGCAGATGCTGCGCCAGGTGACCGACGCGGCCGCGAGCGTCGGGCTGCGCTACGACCTGCCCGGCACGCTCGTCGGCGACACGCTCGACGGCCACCGGCTCGTGAAGCTCGCGGAAACGACGGGCCGCGCGCACGCGCTGACCGAGCGGCTGTACCGCGCGTACTTCTGCGAGCACGGCTCGCTGTTCGATCACGCCGCGCTGACCGAATTCGCGGTCGAGGCCGGGCTCGAGCGCTCGGCCGTCGAAGCCGTGCTGCGCAGCGACTCGTACCGCGACGAAGTCGAAGCCGACGCCGCCCGCGCCGCACAGATCGGCGGGCGCGGCGTGCCGCTGTTCGTGTTCGGCGGCCGCTACGCGGTGTCGGGCGCGCAGCCGGCCGACGCGTTCGCGCAGGCGCTCGACCAGGCATGGCGCGACGGCATCGTCGAACTCGATGGCAGCGATGCGGCCGCCTGCGGCCCCGACGGCTGCGAACTGCCGGCGCGCGCGTAACGCCCGTGGCATCCATCGCGCGCCTCCCGCCCGGGCGCGCGACTACGCTTCGCTGCTGCCACAAACCGGCAGGAAGCCCGCGCGGACGGGGTCTACAATGCATCCTTTCAAATAACTATCAGAAGGCTGCAAGCCCATGACCCACGGGATCCACGGCGAGAAGCGCTGGTACGCGCTGATCGTCCTCTGCCTCGGCGTGCTGATGATCGTGCTCGACAGCACGATCGTGAACGTTGCGCTGCCGTCGATCAGCACCGACCTCCAGTTCACCGAGACGGCCCTCGTGTGGGTCGTCAACGCGTACCTGCTGACGTTCGGCGGCTGCCTGCTGCTCGGCGGTCGGCTCGGCGACCTGTACGGCCAGCGGCGCATGTTCCTCGCCGGCCTCGTCGTCTTCACGCTCGCGTCGCTCGCGTGCGGCCTCGCACAATCGCAGACGATGCTGATCGCCGCGCGCGCGGTGCAGGGGCTCGGCGGCGCAATCGTATCGGCCGTGTCGCTGTCGCTGATCATGAATCTCTTCACCGAGCCCGGCGAACGCGCCCGCGCGATGGGCGTGTACGGCTTCGTCTGCGCGGGCGGCGGCAGCATCGGCGTGCTGCTCGGCGGGCTGCTGACGAGCTCGCTGTCGTGGCACTGGATCTTCCTCGTCAACCTGCCGATCGGCATCGCGGTCTATGCGATGTGCGTCGCGCTGCTGCCGCGCCTGCGCGCGCCGGCCGGCACCGCGCGGCTCGACGTCGCGGGCGCGATCACCGTGACCGCATCGCTGATGCTGGCCGTCTACGGGATCGTCGGCGGCAACGAGGCCGGCTGGCTGTCGACGCAGACCGTCGCGCTGATCGGCGCGGCCATCGCGCTGCTCGCGCTGTTCATCGCGATCGAGGCACGCGCCGCGCACCCGCTGATGCCGCTCACGCTGTTCGCCGCACGCAACGTCGCGCTCGCGAACGTGATCGGCGTGCTGTGGGCGGCCGCGATGTTCGCGTGGTTCTTCCTGTCCGCGCTGTACATGCAGCGCGTGCTCGGCTACGGGCCGCTGCAGGTCGGCCTCGCGTTCCTGCCGGCGAACCTGATCATGGCCGCGTTCTCGCTCGGGCTGTCCGCGCGCATCGTGATGCGCTTCGGGATCCGCGGCCCGATCGCGGCCGGCCTGCTGATCGCCGCCTGCGGCCTCGCGCTGTTCTCGCGCGCGCCGGTCGACGGCGGCTTCGTCTGGCACGTGCTGCCCGGCATGACGCTGCTCGGCATCGGCGCGGGCGTCGCGTTCAACCCGATGCTGCTCGCCGCGATGAACGACGTCGATCCGGCCGATTCCGGGCTCGCGTCGGGGATCGTCAACACCGCGTTCATGATGGGCGGCGCGCTCGGCCTCGCCGTGCTCGCGAGCCTCGCGGGCGCCCGCACCGACGCGCTCGCGGCAGCGAACGCCGCGCCGCGCGACGCGCTGAACGGCGGCTACCATGCGGCCTTCGCGTTCGGCGCGGCATTCGCTGCCGCCGCCGCACTGATCGGCCTCGCGCTGCGCATCCGGCGTCAGGGTGCGGTCGAAGGCGTCGGCCCCGCTATGCACTGACCGCGGGCCGGCGGCGTCCAGCGCCGCCATCGCACCGGGGCGCGCACCATCGTGCCCTTTATATATCCGCTGGGCCCGGCACGCGCGCCCGCTTCGCCGGGCCTGTCGGGCCGACCGCCGCGTTCGGGCCGCCACCGCGCCCCATCCCGCTCAAACGCCCGTTTTGCTGCCGCCGGGTTGCCCGCCGCCCGGTTTTTCGCGACCGATTTTTAACGCAGTCGTACAACGACGCGCCACTTTTGCGACAATGGCGGACTTTGACGCGCGCGCCGCGGCCACGCGCCGCCGCCTAACGCCGCATAACCGTCGCCGCACAACCGCCTGCTTCCGATGTCGCTTCCCCATATCGATCTGCTGTACTCGTTGTCCGGCCTGTTCGTCGGCATCCTCGTCGGCCTGACGGGCGTCGGCGGTGGTTCGTTGATGACGCCGATCCTCGTGCTGCTGTTCGGCGTCCACCCCGCAACGGCGGTCGGCACCGACCTGCTGTACGCGGCCGCGACCAAGGCCACCGGCACGCTCGTCCACGGCCTGAAGGGTTCGATCGACTGGCGCATCACGGGCCGGCTCGCGGCGGGCAGCGTCCCGGCCGCGGCCGTCACGCTGTGGTGGCTGCATACGCACGGGATGAATACGCCGGGCACCGCGCGGATGATCCAGCTCGTGCTCGGCGTCGCGCTGCTGCTCACGTCGCTCGCGCTGATCTTCCGGCCGCAGCTCACCGCGTTCGCCGCGCGCAACCCGCTCGCGCCGAGCCCTGCGCGCACGCTGTGGTCGACCGTGCTGACGGGCGCCGTGCTCGGCGTGCTCGTATCGATGACGTCGGTCGGCGCCGGCGCGATCGGCGTGACCGTGCTCCTGCTGCTGTATCCGATGCTCGCGACGACCCGCATCGTCGGCTCCGACATCGCGCACGCGGTGCCGCTCACGCTCGTCGCGGGCATGGGCCACTGGCTGCTCGGCTCGGTCGACTGGTCGATGCTGCTGTCGCTGCTGCTCGGCTCGCTGCCCGGCATCGTGCTCGGCAGCCTGCTGTCGGCGCGCGCGCCTGAGCGGCTGCTGCGCAACCTGCTCGCCGCGACGCTCGTCGCGGTCGGCGTGCGGCTCGTGCTGGCGTAGCACGCGGCGCGACCGCCCTGCCTTCGACGGCGTTACGCTCTTTCCCGGCCGGCGCATGACGCGCCGGCCCATCGCCCGCCCGCAATGAAAAACAGCCCGACCGGCCTGCGCCGATCGGGCTGTCGTCCATCCGGGGCGGCGCAAGCCGCCCACGCCGCTTACTGCCCCTGCTGCTGCAGTTTCTGCTGCTTGAGCTGCTGCGTGCGCGCCTGCAGCTTCAGCACCCGCTGCAGTGCGGTGCGGTTCGCGAGGATGCCGTCGTAGAAGTTGGCGAGGTCGCCCTTCAGCGCGGTCCGCGACGCGTCGTTCAGGTAGATCATGTGGCCCGACGGGTAGTTCTTGATCGTCAGGTTCTGCGCCTTGAGCGTCGGGTCGAGCGGCATCTGCGCGAGCGTCAGCTCCGTCTGGTGGAACGGCGTGACGGCGTCGAAATAGCCGTTTGCCGACAGCACCTTCAGGTCCGGGTTCACGCTCATCGTCGACGCCAGGTCGCCGGCCGTGTACAGCGTGTTGCCGCCGCCCTTGTTCGCGCCGGTCGGATCCGTGTGGCTGAAGTCCCAGTTGTTGAAGACCTGGTCGTTCAGGTCCACGAACGACGACGTCGACGTGTACTTGAGGTCGGTGTTGATGTAGCTGTTCCACAGCACCGTGTACGCGCCGCCGACGTTCGTGATCGACGGATCGTTGCTGCCCGAGTTCGGCAGGATGTACGGCGCGATGCCCTTGCCCGTGAAGTTCGCGCGGCCGTCGTACTGGCCGATCTGCGTGCCCGGCACGAGTGTCAGGAAAAACGTGTACGGCGGGTTGTCGTCCGACGACGGCACATTGCCGAGCGCGGCCGGGTTGCCGAACGTCTGGATCAGCGACGTCGGATCCGTGCCGATGTACGCCCCCATCTGCTGCGCGGTCTGCAGGTTCAGGTTCAGCCGCACGTTCACGAAGCCGCCGTCCTGCGGGTTCGGCTTCTGGGCAAGCGGCGCAAGCGTGTTGTCCGCGTAGTTGCGGGCCTGGACCATGTACGCGTCGAGGTCGGTCGGCGTCGGGTTGAGCGTCGTCTTCTTCCAGTAGAACGCATCGGCCGCGAGCGTCGGGAACGTGCCCGGCGCGGACAGCGCATTTGCGTAGTCGAGGATCGACGACTGCAGCGTGATCCCGTTCAGGTCGATGCCGTCCTCATGCAGCACCCACGATACGACGGCGCTGCGCGCGGTGCCGTACGACTCGCCGTACAGGAACTTCGGCGAATTCCAGCGCGAGTACTTGGTCAGGTAGCGCTGGATGAAGCGGTCGATCGAGCGGGCGTCCTGGTCGGTACCCCAGAAGTCCTTGTTCTTCGCCGGGGCGATCGCCGCCGAGTAACCGGTGCCGACCGGGTTGATGAACACGAGGTCGGTGCGGTCGAGCAGGCTGTCCGGGTTGTCGAGCAGCTTGTACGGCGCAGGCGGCGTGAAGTTCGGGAACGACGACTGCAGGCGCTTCGGCCCGTACGAGCCGAGCAGCAGGTAGACCGACGACGAACCGGGGCCGCCGTTGTAGAAGAACGTGACCGGGCGCGGCTTCGACGGATCCGGATTGTCCTGCGTGTACGCGACGTAGAACATCTTCGCGTTCGGCGCCGACGTGACCGGATCGATCGTCGTCAGGTGGCCCGTGGTGGCCGTGTACTTGATACTCTTGCCGCCGATCGTCACTGCACGGTGCACGACGGCCGCCCCTTCCGTGGAATCCGTGACCGCGTCGTTCGGCCCGGTGCCGTACACGTCGGTGTCGACGTACGGCTGGTCGGCCGCGGCGGCGGCCGTTGCGCTGGTGCTGGCCGATGTGCTGCCGCTGGACGTCGCGGCCGCGGCGGCGGCCGAAGCGGCCGGGCTCGGCCCGTCGTCGCCGCCGCACCCCGTGACGAGCAGTGCTGCGGCCGCGGCTGCGGCGAGCGGCATGCCCAGTGTCGTTCCGAATAGCGCGAAACCGTCTTTCAAGGACTTCCGTGTCGTCATTATTGCCTCTCGAACAGAACGATAAATACCGCCGGTTGCAAAGGATCATTTGCGCCGGCGCTCCGCACCAGGAATGCATTCGTTATGCGACGCACTCCGAGTTTTTTACCGGATCGGCGAATACCGACCGGCACGATTTACCCCACCCATATCTTTTTGCGACCGCACAATGAAATCAACCTCATTGCGAACGACAATTCAATAATCCGCAGCAATACGAATTCATTCCTCGAATTTTCATACGCACAAAATCGACGGCAAAAACATGCCCCGCAAGGCCCAACCGGCAAGGACGCCTCGCTTCAAAAGGACGAACGATCCCCCTCGGCGAGATGCCGATTAATCGCGAAGCAGCGATCAACCGCAACTCGAGCCGATTTAATAAAATCGAAAGACTCGATTAACTAAACGGAAAGGAATATCTCGTATCTGTAATTTATTAAATTAATTGAAAATACCGGCGCATATTAGAGTTCTGATTTACCGCCGTAAAGTAACAATTTGTTACGGCGATCGCCATTCGAATAAAAGGCGGCCCGGGACCGATTCCACGCCCCCCAAAGAAAAAGCCGGACGTCTGTCCGGCTTCGTGAGGGCGACGCGGCGGGCGCCGTCAGAGCGGCACGTCGATCGCGCCGGCGCCGGTCGTGATCGCATTCGCGCCCGGCGCGGCCGAGATCGGCGGCAGGTTCGCGCTCGTCAGCGCGGGCGCGGCGCCCGGCGTGCCGCCGCGCGGCACCGTGCGGATCACCTGCGACGGCGGCAACGGCGCGCCGTTCTTCAGGTGCCGCCACATCAGGTTCAGCGCCTGCAGGTTGTAGTAGTGAACCGGCACGAAGCGCGTGTCGAAGCCCGGCACCGGCAGGAACGCGTCGAAGTGCTGGCCGTTCGTCACCTCGTAGAACACGAGCTGGCTGCGCCCGCCTTCGCTGATGCCGTTCTGCGCGACGTACGCGCGCGATGCGTGGTTCACGGGCACGAGCGCGTCGCTGCGGCCCTGCACGATGATCGCCGGCTTGCCCTGCAGGTTCGCGTTCACACGCACCGCGTCGACGTTCGCGGGCATCCCGAGCATCCCGTTCGTCCAGAGCTGGCGCAGGCACAGCGCGCCCGCGAAGCTCGCATCGGGCGTCGCGAGCCGGTGGTCGACGCCCGCGCCCGTGTTGAACACGAGGTTGATGCCGGCCGTCGGCGGCACGCCGTTGCCGACGCCGAACACGGCCGGCATCGGCGACGCGGCGGGCGCGGCGACGGCGCCCGTCGCCGGGTTGGTCGTCGCGAAACTGAAATTGCACAGGTTGTCGGTGACGCGCGAGCGCGTGTACGCGTTCGCATACGTGACCGCGATCGCCGGAATCGCCTGCGAATCCCACATCGGCGCCTGCAGCAGGTCGGAATCGGCGAGGTAGCCGGCCGCGTGGAGCTGCTCGAGCGCGTCGGCGGCCTGGCTTTGCGTATCGGCACCCGACACGAGCCCGGCCGCGGCGAGCGTCGCGCAGCGCTGCGTGCGGATCGACTGCGTGGTCGCCAGCGGCAGCGCGCTCAGGTATGGCGCGCCGGCGAGCGACGCCGATGCGGCCGCGCACGGCTCCAGCAGGTTCGCGAGCGTCGCGTAGTCGGCCAGCGGCCGGCCGAACGACGGCACGGGCTGGCCGCCCGAGCGCACGACCGCATTCGGCGCCATCCGCACGTTGATCTGCGGCTCGCCGACCACGACCGCGGTGATCCAGTGGCGGTTGTCCTGCTCGGCTGCCGCGAGCGACGCGCCGCCGCCATTGCTGACCGACGCGGCGATCGTCGTGATGTCGCCCGCGCGATAGCGCACGCCGTGATGCGAACCGTCGATCAACGGTCCGAACTGCTCGTTGAGCGCCCAGTATGCGAACTCGACCGACTGCAGCGTCACGCGCCCCCAGTCCTGCTCGGGATTCTGCTGCGAATGCGCGTGCTTGAACGCATAGCGGTTCGGGAAGCGCGAATTGAACGCGGCGAGATCGCCGCTGGTGACGTTCGCGGTGAACAGGCTCGCGGTGCCGGCCAGCACCGCGTTGGCGAGCGTGCCGTCGATCAGCGTGACGGTATCGGAACCGAGTTCGTGCGCGCCGTTGCCGCCGCCCTTGTCGTTGTAGGCAACCGCGCAGCCGCGCTTGAGCGCCCATTCGCCGGCCGCGGAAATCGCGCCGTACACGCCGCGCGAGCCCGACGACGTCGCGGTGACGATGCACGGCTGCGCGGGATTGAAGCTGGCGGGCACCTGCACGAGCAGCGTGACGTTCTTGCTGCCGCTGCCGTCGTCGGAATACGCGAGATATTCGGTGCCGGGGATCTTGCCTTCGCCGAGCGTGTCGTTGCCGTCGAGGTCGACGTTCGGCCCCCAGAAGCGGCCGTAGCCGCCGTTCGCGCTCATGTCGACGATCGCGCGGTAGTTCGACCAGATCGCGAGGCGGCGCAGCTCGGCGCTCGTCGGCCGGGCGGCATTCGCGAAGCCGGGAGCGGTCGCCAAGCCAAGGCCCGTCTTGCCGAGGCCGGCCGTCAGCAGATCGTCGCTCGCGCCGTCATAGGCCGTCGTGCGCACGCTGCCGGACACGAAACCGGGCAACCGGTTGCGCTCGGCCGAATCGTCGCCGTTGCAGGCGCCGAGTATCGTGACCGCGGTCAGCGCCGCGCCGAAAACCATCCGCCTGCCCCACCCGAGCCTCGTCATCGCCGCCCTCTCGATATCGTTATCGGTCCGCCGCCGCTTCGTGCGGCTTGCGGCCTCTCAAGTGCAAACGGGCCCCGGCACGCCGGGGCCCGCCTGAAAACGGGCGCACGCGGCGCTCGCGCGCCGCCGCCCGGCGTTACTGCTGCTGGACCGTCAGCTTGTTGCTGACCGACGTCACGCCCTGCACGCCCTTCGCCGCCTCTTCCGCCTTGTCGATCTGAGCCTGGTCTGGCACCGTGCCCTCCAGCGTGATCGCGCCGCCCTTCGAACGCACGACGATGTTCGCCACGTCGATGCCGCCGGCCTTCGTAATGGCCTTGCGCACCGCATAGCCCAGCTTGCGGTTCGCCTTCTTCGCGGTTTTCGCGGCGGCCTTCGGCGCGCTGGTCGCAGCCGCGGGCGCTTCCGTTGCCGCTGCATCGCTCGACTGCGCATACACGCTGCCCGACAGACAGGCCGCCACGGCGGCGACGCCCAACGCTCTCAACACGATCGACTTCATGCTATCTCCTTATCACTCCGGAACGGCCGTGCACAGTACGGCCGGATACCCCCAAAAACAGCCGGCCCGCGCGCGAACGGGCGGGACAGCCGGTGTTTTCCACGGCGATACGAGAGAGGCGAGACGGGCTGGCGGTCGGCGCACGCGAGAGCGGGCCGGCCGGGCCGGACAGCCGCCGGCCGGACGCGCCCGGTCTCTTTGTGTGCCGGGTCGCGCGCGAATCGGGCGCGGCTGCGTCGCACAATGTAATCCAGCGCCCGCGGAAGCGCAAAGCTTTTGACGCGGGGCCGCCCGCCACTGTCGCCGCCGTGCCGCGCCAAGCCCCCCACTCGCGCACGCACGGCGAAACCGGGTACCATCGCCGCGAGCATCGGCATCGTCCACGACAACCGTCCGGCCGTCACCGATACGTCACGCCAGCGTCATCCGCCGCCCCCATGAAGCCAGTCCGCCCTCGCCCGCCCCGCCGCATCCTCGCCCGCTTCGTCGCGGTGTCGTGGCGCGACCTCGCGCTGTCGATCGGCCCCACCGTGCTGCTCGCCGTCGCGGCCGTCTGGCTCGCGGTCAAGCTGATCCAGCCGGCGCCGCCGTCCACGCTCGTGATCTCGTCCGGGCCGCCCGGCAGCACGTACTGGAACGCCGCGCAGAAATACAAGACGATCCTCGCGAAGAACGGCGTCACGCTCGACGTCCAGTCGTCCGAAGGGTCCGCCCAGAACCTCGCGCGGCTGTCGAACCCGAACGCGCCGGTCGACGTCGGCTTCGTGCAGAGCGGCATCGGCCCGAAGGAGCGCGACGAACACCTCGTGTCGCTCGGCAGCATCGGCTACGTGCCGCTCGCGATCATGTACCGCGGGCCGGTCGTCGCGCGCCTGTCCGACTTCAAGGGCAAGCGGCTCGCGCTCGGCGCCGAAGGCAGCGGCGCGCGCGAGCTGAGCCTCGCGTTGCTGAAGATGAACGGCATCGTGCCGGGCGGCTCCACCGAGCTGCTGCCGACCGCCGGCGAGGATGCGGCCACCGCGCTGCTCGACGGCAAGATCGACGCGGCCTTCCTGTCCGGCGACTCGACGCAGATCCCGGTGATGGCGAAGCTGTTCCGCGCACCGGGCGTGCACGTCTATTCGTTCACGCAGGCCGAGGCGTACGCGCGGCGCTTTCCGTACCTGACCGCGATCACGCTGCCGATGGGCGTCTACGATCTCGGCCGCAACCTGCCGCCCGCCGACATCCACACGGTCGCGCCGACCATCGAACTCGTCGCACGCGACTCGCTGCACCCCGCGCTGTCCGACCTGCTGATCGAGGCCGCACGCGAGGTGCACGGCCACGCGACGATCCTGCAGCACGCGGGCGAATTCCCGTCGCCCGTCACGCGCGGTTTCCCGCTGTCCGACGACGCGGCGCGCTACTACAAATCGGGCAAGACCTTCCTGTACCGGCGGCTGCCGTTCTGGGTCGCGAGCCTCGTCGACCGGCTGCTCGTGGTGGTCGTGCCGCTGATCGTCGTGCTGATCCCCGGGCTGCGGCTCGTGCCGTCGCTGTACGGCTGGCGCGTGCGCTCGCGCATCTA
Source organism: Burkholderia sp. Ac-20344 (assembly GCF_017104975.1). Taxonomy (NCBI): domain Bacteria; kingdom Pseudomonadati; phylum Pseudomonadota; class Betaproteobacteria; order Burkholderiales; family Burkholderiaceae; genus Burkholderia; species Burkholderia sp. Ac-20344. The sequence continues at coordinate 36,567 of NZ_JAAGPP010000063.1, read as the reverse complement.
CCGCTGGTACGGCGCGCTGATCGCGCTCGAACGCCGCGCGCTCGGCGAGCACACGGCCGCGGAGCGCGTGCAGTTGCTCGACGAGCTCGACGACATCGAGGAAGCCGTGAACCGGATGAAGATGCCGCTGGCCTATGCCGGGCAGTTCTACGTGCTGCGCGAGCACATCGGCTTCGTGCGCGAACGGCTCACCGCGCACGACCATGACACGCCGGCCAGCCCGCCGGGCGCCGGCGGACCGCCGCAGACACGTGCCGAGGCCGCACCGCCGGCCGGCACGCCCCCTCGGGCGACTCCCGGTTCCGCGTGAGCGGACGATCCGCGATCATTGCCGCATGCGCGCGCCACCGCGTAACATGAAGGCCGCCACCAGGCCCGCACGCCCTACCCTCTGGAGATCGCCATGACAACCGGCCTCGACACTGCCCAACCCGCCTGGTTCTACGACTTCGTGTCGCCGTTCTCCTACCTGTTGCTCGAACAGCTCGACAAATGGCCGGACGTGCCGTTCGAACCCGTCGCGGTGTCGCTGCCCGACCTGCAGCGCCACTGGGGGCAACGCTCGAGCGCCGACGTGCCGGCCAAGCGCGTGTTCACGTACCGTCACGCGCTGTTTCGCGCCGAGCAGCTCGGTATCCGGTTCAAGATGCCGCCCGCCCATCCGTTCGATTCCGACAAGGTGTTGCGCCTCGCGATCGCGCTGCGCGCCGACATCGCGACCGTGCTGGAAATGTTCCGCTTCATCTGGCACGACGGCAACGATCCGTCGACGCCGGACGGGTTTGCCGCGCTGTGCGAACGCGTCGGCGTCGGGCACGGCGACGAACTGATCGAATTCGAGGAGACGAGCGCACAGTTGCGCCGCAACACCGACGACGCGATCGCGCTCGGCGTGTTCGGCGTACCGACGTTCTGGATGAACCAGCAGCTGTTCTGGGGCGAGGACGCGCTGCCGATGGTGCTGTACTGCGCGCGCACGCCGAACTGGCTCGAATCGCGCGAGGTCAAGCGGATCAGCACGCTGCCGAAGGGCCGTGCGTGATGGCCGGTATCACGCACGCCAACGTGTGGCTGCGGTAAGGTTACGCTTCACCCGAATCCCCCCAACCGATGGAAGACGACGACCGTACCGCCTCGCTCGATATCTGGCTCGTGCGCGTGTTGCGCACGCTGCTGCTCGAGCGCAGCGTCACGCAGGCCGCGCTGCGGCTGAACCAGACCCAGCCCGCGATCAGCACCGCGCTGCGCAAGCTGCGCGAGACGCTGAACGACCCGATCCTCGTGCGCGGCAAATCCGGGATGGTGCCGACCGAATACGGCGCGTCGCTGCTCGAAGCCGCACAGCGCGCGCTGCGCGAGGTCGACTTCATCGCGACGCCGCACGGCGACTTCGATCCGTCGTCCGCACGGCGCACGTTCCGCGTCGCCGCGCCCGATTACCTGAACGATTTCTTCATGCCGACGCTGATCGAGCGCTTTCGCGATGCGGCGCCGCATGCCCATCTGGAAATCGATTCGCTGAATCCCGCACTCGATCACGCAGGCGCGCTCGAATCGGGCGCGCTCGACCTCGTGATCGGCAACTGGCCGAAGCCCGACCCGCACTTCGCGCGCCAGGACCTGTTCTCCGATACGATCGTGTGCCTGATGCGCGATGCGCACCCGCTCGCGCACGAGCCGCTCACGCGCGAAGCGTACGCGTCGGCCGCGCACGTCGCGCCGACGCCGTACACCGGCGACAAGCGCAACGCGATCGAGATCGGCCTTGCCCGCGCGCGCCTCACGCGGCGCATCGTGACGACGCTGCCGTACTTCGGGATCGTGCCGCAGGTGCTGCTGCAGTCGGACCTGATCTTCACGACGACGCGCCGCTTCGCGACGCATTATGCGCAGTTGCTGCCGCTCGTCGTCGTCACGCCGCCCGTGCCGTTTCCGCGCATCAAGAGCTACCTGCTCACCCATCCGCAGCCCGACCGCCCGACCGACATCGCGTGGCTGTGCGCGCTGATGCAGAGCGTGTCCGACGAGCTGACGGTCGCCCGCGGCCGCAAGCGCTGAGTCGCTGCACGCAACGCGGCGCGGCCGCTCAGCCCGTGCAGAAGGTTTCCTGCAGATGGGTCCAGCGCACGACGCCCGCCGCGTCGCGTTCGAACACGGCGGTTGCGCGGCGCGCGGGCAGTTCGCCCGAGGCCGCGTGCTGCGCTTCCAGATAGGTGACCGTCGCATGCGACGCGTCGGCCGCGAGCACGCGGGTGCCCGACAGCGTGATGCGCAGCCCCGGCTTCGCGCCGGCGAGCTTCGCGAACAGCGCGCGCGTACCGTCATGATCGACTACGCGGCCGTCGGTCAGGATCATCGTGAATTCGGCGGAAAACGCGGCGAGCAACGCGTCGAGCGCCGCGGGCGCGGTATCGACGCCGGACAGCCAGCGCTCGATGGCGACGAGGCTCGCATCGAGCGTGTCGAGATAAACCTGGTGATCGGACATGGCACATGCACGGTAAGGCGCGGCCCGATGCCGCGCGTCGTCGTGCAGTGTATGCAAAAACGCGCGGCCATGCGCTGGCCGCGCGGCGCTACCGCGCGCAGGACACGTCGTCGCGCGCACGCCCGGCCGCGGCCGCCTTCGCGTCGGCCACCGGCATGCCCGAGCGCGCCTGCAGCAGCTCCGCGCACACGGCCACCGCGATCGCGCCCGGCGCCTTGTCGACGATGCCCGCGATGCCGATCGGGCACACCATCTCCACGAGCCGCGCCGGATCGACGCCGCGCGCGGCGAGCCGGCGCTCGAACTTCACGCGCTTGGTGCGCGAGCCGATCATCCCGAAGTACGCGTAGTCGCGCCGCCGCATGATCTGCGCGGCGAGCGAGAAGTCGAGCGCGTGGTTGTGCGTCATCACGAGGAAGTACGCGCCGGGCGGCGCCGCGTCGACGACGGCCTCCGGCGTGTCGGTGGGCTCCGGCTGCACGTTCGGCGGACATTCGTCCGGGAACAGCTCGTCGCGCGTGTCGACCCACTGCACGACGCACGGCAGTGCGCCGAGCAGCGTGACGAGCGCGTGACCGACGTGCCCGGCGCCGAACAGCACGATGTGCATCGGCGCCGGCGTGCCGGTCGCGCGGTTGCGCTGGCCGGTGCCCGGCGCGAACGCCGGGGTCGACGCGGTGCGGAGCGAGCGGGCGGGGCCGTTCATGTCAGTCTCCGCCGGGCCGCCCCAAGGAGGCTGACCGCCCCCGTGGGGGGGCAGCGAACGCAGTGAGCGTGGGGGCCGTTCATGTCAGTCTCCGCCGGGCCGCCCCAAGGAGGCTGACCGCCCCCGTGGGGGGCAGCCGTGCATGGGACCGAAGTAAGCGCTGAAGCGCCCACTCCGGTCGACAGCGAACGAAGAGCGCGTGGGGGCCGTTTCATCTCAGACTGCCTGCGCGGCGCGCGCCGCACGCACCGCGCTGACCGCACGCAGGATCGATTCGCCGGTCGCCGGCGCGTCGAGCGGCGGGTTCACCTTGTAGTCGCCGACCGCGGCCACCGCATCGCGCACCGCGAAGAACACCGAGAACGGCAGCAGCAGCGGCGGCTCGCCGACGGCCTTCGAACGGTGGATGCTGTCCTCGACGTTGCGGTTCTCGAACAGCCGCACGTTGAATTCGGGCGGCGTGTCGTTCACCGTCGGGATCTTGTACGTGGACGGCGCGTGCGTCATCAGCTTGCCGCCCTTGTTCCACCACAGCTCCTCGGTCGTCAGCCAGCCCATCCCCTGGATGAACGCGCCTTCGACCTGGCCGATGTCGAGCGCCGGGTTCAGCGACGCACCCACGTCGTGCAGCGCATCGACGCGCAGCGTGCGCATCTCGCCCGTCAGCGTGTCGATCACGACTTCCGACACGGCCGCGCCGTACGAGTAGTAGTAGAACGGCCGGCCCTGCAGCTTCGACTGATCCCAGTACAGCTTCGGCGTCGCGTAGAAACCGTCGGACCACAGCTGCACGCGCGCGAGGTACGCCTTCGCGATCACTTCGCCGAACGGCACGCCGTTGCCGCCGACCCACACGACGTCGTTGCCGAACTTCACGTCCGCCGCGTCGACCGTGCCGTCGCCGAACTGCTTCGCCGCGAACACCGCGAGCCGCTCGCGCAACTGGCGCGCCGCATCCTGCGCGGCCTTGCCGTTCAGGTCCGAGCCCGTCGACGCAGCCGTCGCGGACGTGTTCGCGACCTTGCTGGTGTCGGTCGCCGTCACGCGGATCCGGCCGAAGCGAATGCCGAGCTCGTGCGCGACGACCTGCGCGACCTTCGTGTTGAGCCCCTGCCCCATCTCCGTGCCGCCGTGGTTCACGAGCACCGAACCGTCGGTGTAGATATGCACCAGCGCGCCGGCCTGGTTGAAGTGCGTGACGTTGAACGCGATGCCGAACTTCACCGGCGTGAGCGCGATGCCCTTCTTCAACACCGTGTTGCGTACGTTGAATTCGCGCACGCCCGCGCGCCGCGCACGGTAGTCGCTCGTCGCCTCGAGTTCGCCGAGCAGTTCCTGCAGCACGTTGTCCTCGACCGTCTGCCCGTACGGCGTGACGTTGCGCTCGGTCTTGCCGTACAGGTTCGCATAGCGGACGTCGAGCGGATCGCGATCGAGCGCGCGCGCGACGTCGTCGAGGATGTATTCGATCGCAAACGCGCCCTGCGGGCCGCCGAAGCCGCGGAACGCGGTGTTCGACTGCGTGTTGGTCTTGCCGCAGTAGCCGGCGATGCTCACGTCGCCCAGCCAGTACGCGTTGTCGAAGTGGCATACCGCGCGCGTCATCACCGGGCCCGACAGGTCGGCCGAGAAGCCGCAGCGCGACGTCATGTCGAGCGCCACGCCGTCGATGCGGCCGTCGTCGTCGTAGCCGACGTCGAAGCGGTAATGGAAGTCGTGCCGCTTGCCGGTGATCATCATGTCGTCGTCGCGGTCCGGACGCAGCTTCACCGGGCACAGCAGCTTCCATGCGGCGAGCGCCGCGCAGCATGCGAACAGGCCCGACTGCGATTCCTTGCCGCCGAACCCGCCGCCCATCCGGCGGCATTCGACGAGCACGTTGTGCGACGCGACGCCGAGCACGTGCGCGACGAGGTGCTGCATCTCGCTCGGGTGCTGCGTCGAGCAGTACACGTGCATTCCGTCGTCGTCCTTCGGCACCGCGTATGCGATCTGCCCTTCGAGGTAGAACTGCTCCTGGCCGCCGAGCAGCATTTCGCCCGACTCGCGGTGCGGCGCGACGGCGAGCCGTGCGGCCGCGTCGCCGCGCGCGAGCTTCAGCGGCGGGATCACGTAGGTTTCGGCCGCGCGCGCTTCCTGCGCGGTGAGGATCGCCGGCAGCTCCTCGTAGTCGACCTGTGCGCGGCGCGCAGCGAGCCGCGCGGTTTCATGCGACGTCGCGACGACGATGAACATCGGCTGGCCGACGAACTGCACGATGCCCTTCGCGAGCACCGGGTCGTCGTGGATGATCGGGCCGCAATCGTTGACGCCCGGGATGTCGTCGGCCGTAAACACGGCGACCACGCCCGGCGTCGCGCGCACCGCGTCGAAGTTCATCGACACGATCTTCGCGTGCGGCTTCGCCGACAACCCGAGCGCCGCGTGCAGCGTGCCCGCGACGATCGGGATGTCGTCGGTATAGGTGGCACGCCCGCTGACGTGCAGGTGCGCCGATTCGTGCGCGCGCGATACGTGGACCTGCGCGGCATCGGCTTGCGGGTCGAGGGTGCTCAGGAACGGTTCTGCTTGCTGGTTCATGTTCGGTGTTCTCCGTCTTCAGACGCGCGCCGCGTCGGTGCCGGATTCGGCGGCCACTTCACGCACATTCAGGGCTTGCGGCGGCAGCGGGTCGTGCGGGCGCGTCTCCAGCCAGAATCGATATATCAGGTTCTTCGCGGTATCGAGGCGATACGCGCTCGTCGCACGCATGTCGGTAAGCGGCTGGTAGTCGCGCTCGAGCGCCTGCATCGCGGCCTGCGCGGTGGCTTCGTGCCACTGCGCGCCATCGAGCACGGCTTCCGTGTGGGTCGCGCGCTTCGGCGTCGCGGCCATCCCGCCGAACGCGATGCGCGGCTCGCGGATCGTGTCGCCGTCCGCGATGAACGCGAACGCCGCGCACACGGCCGAGATGTCGGAGTCGAACCGCTTCGACAGCTTGTACGTGCGGAACTGCAACTTCTCGCGCGCGCCGGTGCGGGTCGGCACCTTCAGGCCGACGACGAATTCGTGCGGCGCCATGTCCTTCTGCTGGTAACCCGTGTACAGCGCCTCGAGCGGCAACTCGCGCACCGTGTCGCCGCCGCGCAGCACGACCCGCGCGCCGAGCGCGATCAGGCCCGGCATCGAATCGCCGATCGGCGAGCCGTTCGCGACGTTGCCGCCGATCGTCCCCGCGTTGCGGATCGGCAGCGACGCGAAGCGCTTCCACATCTCGGTCAGTTCCGGATAGGTGCCGGCGAGTGCCGCATACCCGTTCTCGACCGTCACGCCCGCGCCGATCTCGATCCAGTCGTCGCCGTGCACGACCTGCTGCAGTTCGGCGATCTGGCCGACGTAGATCAGGTCGTCGAGACGGCGCATCTGCTTGGTGACCCACAGGCCCATGTCGGTACTGCCAGCAAGGAGCAGCGCGTCCGGGCGCTCGACCTTCAGCGCGGCCAGCGCGTCGAGCGTGCGCGGCGCCGCGAAGCGCGCGCCGTCGAGCGTCGTGTAGTCGAACGTCTCGTCGCGCTTGAGCGACGCGAGCGTGCGGGCCAGCGCGGCCGTGTCGACCGGCGCCGACGGCGCCGGTGTACCTTCGCCGGCCGCGTCGAACATCTGCACGGCCGCATCGACGATCGGGCGATAGCCGGTGCAGCGGCACAGGTTGCCCGTCAACGCATCAGCGATCTCGGTCCGCGTCGGCACGTCCTTCGCCTTCGCGCACGCGCCGGCGCAGCCTTCGTGGCCGTGCTTCTCGTACAGCGCCCACATCGACATCACGAAGCCGGGCGTGCAGAACCCGCATTGCGAACCGTGGCAGTCGACCATCGCCTGCTGCACCGGATGCAGCGTGCCGTCCGGCTGGCGCAGGTCCTCGACCGTCAGCAGCGCCTTGCCGTCCAGCGTCGGCAGGAACTGGATGCATGCGTTGACGGCCTTGAACTCGACCGCGCCGGCGTCGGTCAGCTCGCCGACGACGACCGTGCACGCGCCGCAGTCGCCTTCCGCGCAGCCTTCCTTGGTGCCGGTGCAATGCGCGTCCTCGCGCAGGTATTGCAGCACGGTTCGGGTAACGTCCGCGCCGCTGACTTCGCGGATCGCGTGACGATGGTAGAAGCGGATCGGCTCACTCATGTGTCGATGGTTCTTCAAATGGGGGCAAGGCGGCCTGCGCAGTACGCTCGACCGACGTTTATCTGACAGTTTGCACGCTATCACCATCAAATTTCGCAACCCATAGCCCATCACGCATGCGGCCCATATAACTGCCGCGATATGAGCGCGGCGGCCGCCCGGCGGCCTTTCCGCACGGTGCTCCCCGCCCCTTCCCCACGCCCCGGCAACCGTCTGTCATCCTCGAAAACAGGTCGCGATTAACTAAATGGTACCTGCGTGAAAACCGGTTCCATGGGAAAATCCCGATTCCATTTTTCGCCGCCGTCCGTTTCGTCACGTTTCGCCCTTTCGTTCCGACCCCATGTCAACCGATTCCGCCACACCGCCGCGCAGCGGGTTCGCGGTCACGCTGCAAATCGTGTCCGTCGTCTGCTTCACGTTCATCTGCTACCTGACCATCGGCCTGCCGCTCGCGGTGCTGCCGGGCTTCGTCCATGACGACCTCGGCTTTTCCGCGATCGTCGCGGGCGGCGCGATCAGCGTCCAGTATTTCGCGACGCTCGCGTCGCGGCCGCTCGCCGGGCGCCTCGCCGATACGCTCGGCCCGAAGCAGACGGTGCTGCGCGGGCTGGTCGGTTGCGGCGTGTCGGGCGTGCTGCTGCTCGTCGCGCTGCTGCTCGCGCACTGGCCGGTCGCGAGCCTCGTGCTGCTGGTCGCGAGCCGGCTCGTGCTCGGCGTCGGCGAGAGCCTGTGCGGTACCGGCGCGATCCTGTGGGGCATCGGCCGGGTCGGCGTCGCGCACAACGCGAAGGTGATCTCGTGGAACGGCATCGCGACCTACGGCGCGCTCGCGCTCGGCGCGCCGGTCGGCGTCGCGATCGCGCACACGCTGAATCCGGCGCTGATCGGCGTGATCGTGATCGCGCTGGCCGCGACCGGCTTCTACCTCGCGCGCCTGATCGCTTCCGTGCCGCTCGTGCACGGCGAGCGGATGTCGTATGCGAGCGTATTCACGCGCGTGCTGCCGCACGGTCTCGGCCTCGCGCTCGGCTCGGCCGGCTTCGGCTCGATCGCGACCTTCGTCACGCTGTACTACGCGGCGCGCCACTGGCCGAACGCCGCGCTGTCGCTGACCGTGTTCGGCACGCTGTTCATCGGTGCGCGCCTGCTGTTCGCGAACACGATCAAGACCTACGGCGGCTTCCGCGTCGCGATCGTGTCGTTCGCGTTCGAATGCTCGGGCCTCGTGCTGCTGTGGCTCGCGCCCGTGCCGCACGTCGCGCTCGTCGGCGCCGCGCTGACGGGCTTCGGCTTCGCGCTGATCTTCCCGGCGCTCGGCGTCGAGGCCGTCGCGCTCGTGCCGCCCGCGAGCCGCGGCGCGGCGCTGTCCGCGTACTCGGTGTTCCTCGACCTGTCGCTCGGCATCACGGGCCCGCTCGCCGGCTACGTCGCGGGCGCGTTCGGCTATCCGCAGGTGTTCCTGTTCGCGGCGATGGCAGCTGCCGCGGGTGTCGCGCTGTCGATGGTGCTGTACCAGCGGCAAGCGCGGGTCGCGGGAAGCGGCGCGGCGGCCTGACGGAGCAAGGTTCGGCGGGCTCAGCCCGCCGGGCGCAAAGGGCGGGTACATCAGCCATCCGCCGGCCGCTGCGGCGCAGACTAGCGCGGCAGAACGTTGAATTCCCGCAGCACGCGGGCGGCTTCCGGATGATGGCGAAACGGCACTGCAGCCGCGCGTTCAAGCTTGAACGCGGCGCGATCGAACAGGACAAGCGCTTCCGACGTGTTGAGGTGCCTCGACATGTACAGGAAGCCGTCGACCCGCTGGTCGTGCCGGTGCACGGCGGCGGACCATTGTTGCGGGATGTCGTAGGGCACGACAGTCGACAGCGACCCGTCTCCGCCAAGATTCTTCAGCGGCAGACCGTGCAGGACGGCCACGTTCAGTGGCGAACCCGTAAAGGACAGCACGTAGCGCTCCAACTCCGCCGTCACGAGCGGGAACCCGCCGAGTTCGAGATCCGCGACTTCGTCGTGCAGCACCGTCTCGGCAAACGCGCAATGCAGGTCGAAGCCGAAATAGCAGGTGCCGAACCTGCCCCGCTTGCGCGGATCGTCGAACCGGTTGCCACCCGACCTGCCGAAGTAGGGCTCGCCGGTGTCGTAGCGTGAAATACGGAGCAGCGTGGCAGGCGCGACTTCTTTCGTCGTCAGCGTTGCATGCGCGAAATGCCTACCCGGCGCCGCCAGCGTCAACCGCGCGCTCCTAGCGTTCCGCGAAGGCTGCCGCCGCGCGCTCCACCCGCTCGACCTGCCCTTGCGACAATGCTTTCAGCGGCGTGACGTTACCGAGCGAAGCCTTCGGCGTCGTAAAAAACTGCCACTTGCTCCAGCCCGGCAGGCTGCCCAGTTGCTGCGTCACCTTGGCCAGCGTCTTGCGATCGACGTCGCCTGCCAGATAGAAGGCCGGATAGTATTGCGCGGCCCCGACGTCCACCGTGAAGATGCGCCCCGACACGAGCGCCTTGTTGAGCGCCTGCCGGCTAATGCCCAGCCCCGCCCAGAGTTCGGCGGCCGGCAACAACCTGCCGGCGGCAACCAGCGCCTGCCGCTCGGACAACGCAATCCGCTCGACCTCGGAAAGCACTGCCCCCTCGTACGCGGCCGGCTTCGGATTCGGCTTCGCGCGGCCGGGCGCTTTCCTGTCGCGGGTCGCCGCGGCGGCGATCCCGAAAGTGACGACACCGGCAAGATCGATGACCTGAGCGATACCGACCTTGAACAGATGGCCCAGTTGCGCGTCGGACAGCTCGAGCAATGCGCGTGCCTTGTCCGGCCCGAGCATGGTCGCTGCGCCGACGGCGCAGCGCAGCGCCACTTCGGTATCCACATCGAGGATGACATCGGCGCCCTCGAGCGCTTGCGCATGCCGACCCATCATCGCCTCCTTTCACGATCAGGATCAAGGATAGGTCAGCCGCGCAACCAAGTCAACCGCGTCAACTTTTCTGCGTACCCAAGACTGCCAGCACCGGGCGGACGACCGATGCATCGGGCCCCCGCAGACAACCGCCTTCCGGTCAGGCCGTCCGCAAAAACAACCGCCGCGTCAGGTCGAACGCGACCAGGTTGCCGGCCACCACCAGCAGCAGCCCCACCACCGCGAGCGGCGACCACTGGTAGCCCTCGAACACCGTCGATACGGCAAGCGCGACGATCGGGAACAGCACCGTGCAGTACGCGGCTCGCTCCGGCCCGATCCGGCCGACGAGGGTCAGGTACGCGGTAAAGCCGATCACCGAGCCGGGCACGGCCAGGTAGACCAGCGCGCCGAGATAGCGCGGGCTCGTATCGAGCGTGAACGGCAAGCCGGCCACTGCGCTGCCGACGGTCAGGATCGTTGCGCCGATCAGCATCGCCCAGCCGTTGGTCACGAGCGGGTGCAGCCCCATCGACTGCATCCGGCTCGACAGCAGGTTGCCGGCCGAGAAGCACATCGTGCCCGCGAACGCGATCGCGAGCCCGGTCCAGGTCGCTTGGTCGTCGAGATGGCCGGCCATCTGCTGCCAGAACAGGCACGCGATGCCGGCCAGCCCGAGCAGCGCGCCGGCGATCGCCGACGGCCGCAGCGGACGGCCCATGAACAGCCGGCCGTTGATCGAGTTCAACAGCGGCGCGGTCGAGAAGATCACCGCGACAAGGCCGCTCGGCACGACCTGCTCCGCGTAGTAGAAGCACAGGAAGTTCAGGCAGAACAGCGCGAAGCCCTGCGCCAGGAGAAAGCGCCATGCTTCGCGCGGCGGGCGCACCGGCCGGCGCATCACGCGCAGCAGCGCGAACAGCACGGCGGCCGCAAGCCAGAAGCGCCATGCGATCGACACGGGCGGCGGCACCGAGCCGAGCTGCCACTTGATCGCGATCCAGGTGGTGCCCCAGATCAGCACGGTGACGAAATAAAGCGACAGGTTCATGGCGGCAATCCGGAAAATCGGGTGAATCGGGATTCCGACTATGCCGCCGCGCGGCGCGGGCCGATTGTCCGGAATTGCGGTCTTTTTCGGGGCGCCGCACACGCTGCCGCGCGCCCGCTTATACTCGCCGCATCATGAGCCTCTCCCTCTCCGCCCCGCCCGTCGACCACGCCGCCGCCCTGGCTGGCGGCGATCTGCCGTTCGGCCTGCAGTCGGTCTGCCGCACGCTCGCCGACGCGAACGCGACGCTCCAGCGCTTCGCGTGGCTCGGCGACCACCTGGCGATCGCCGAATGGACGCGGATCACCGACGAAAGCGAGACGATCTACGAGCAGCCCGGCCACCACACGCTGTCGTGCTACCTCGACGGCGGCTACCGGACCGAGCGCCAGCGCGTGCCGCGCTACGGCGCGCCGAGCCTGCTGTGCGCGCTGCCGGGCGACCATGAGTCGCGCTGGTGGGTACGCGGCGAGATGCACTTCATCCACCTGTATTTCCTGCCCGAGCACTTCACGCAGCGCGCGATCCGCGAGCTCGACCGCGAGCCGCGCGAGCTGAAGCTCGCCGATCGCACCTATTTCGAGGATGCGCGCGTCGCCGCGCTGCTGCGCTCGCTCGCGCTGGACGGCTGGGACGATGCCGACGAACGGCTGCGCGTGAACGAGACCGCGCACGAGGTGCTGAGCCTGCTGCTGCGCGGGCAGAGCACGACCCGCACCGACACGTCGTTCCGCGGCGGGCTCGCGCCGGCCGTGCGCCGCCGCGTGCGCGACTACATCGACACGTACCTGACGCAACCGCTGACGCTCGGCGAACTCGCCGACGTCGCCGCGCTGTCCGAATACCACTTCTCGCGGATGTTCCGGCTGTCGTTCGGACGCGCGCCGCACGCGTGGGTGGCCGAGCAGCGTCTCGCACGGGCGCGCGAACTGCTGCGCACGACGGCACTGCCGCTCGCGCAGGTCGCAGCCGACTGCGGCTACGCGAACGCCGGCCACTTCAGCCACCGCTTTCGCGACGCGCACGGCACGACGCCGAATACGTACCGGCGCGCGATGCAGGGCCGCTGAGCGCGGCCCCTTCCCTCGCTGTCCCGCTTACGCGCCGCGCCGGGACAATTCCTGTTCGAGCGCAGCGACGCCGGCCGGCAGGTCGACCGGCACCTTCAGGTCGACCATCGTGCGGCCGAACGCATGCAGCGTGCGGAACAGGTTGTGTTCGCGGCACTGCTCGCCCATCTGCCCGATCCGCACGATCGGCAACCCGAACGAGCCCGAGATCTCGACCTGATATTGCTTCGAGATGTGGCCGCAGACCATCCCCGGCGTGAGCCCTTCCGGCGTCTCGATCCCGACCACTGAATTCAGCCGGCAGTCCTTCGGCGCATAGAGCTTGAGCCCCATCGACTCGACGCCCGCCTGCAGCGCGAGCGAGCAGCGCAGGTGGCGCGCGAAGCGGCTTTCGAGCGTCTCCGCGCAGACGAGCCGCAGTGCTTCGTGCAGCGCGAGCACGCCCGACACGGGCGCCGTGTAGTGATAGCCGGCGTTGTGCCAGAAGTTCTCCGCGAGCGCCATGTCGAGGCACCAGTGCGCGTTCGGCTCGGGGCGCTGCTTCATGCGGTCCCAGGCGGCGTCGGAGAACGCGATCAGCGACACGCCCGGGATCGACGACAGCCCCTTCTGGCCGCCGGTGATCACCGCGTCGATGCCCCACGCGTCCATCTCGAGCGGCATCGTCGACAGCGTGCACACCGCGTCGACCACGACCAGCGCACCGGCCGCCTTCGCGAGCGCCGCGATGTCGCGCAGGTCGCGGTTCCACACCGTGTTCGACGTCTCGCCCTGCACGATCGTGACGATTTCGGGCCGCTCGCGCGCGATCGCGTCCGCGATCTCGTCGAGGCTGGCGACCGCACGGTCGGCCACTTCGAGCGTCGCGACGTCGGCGCCGACGCGCGTGGCCATCTCGGCCATCCGCGCGCTGAAGAAGCCGTTGCGGATCGACAGCACGCGCGTGCCGCGCCACGCGAGGTTCGAGATCGCCATTTCCATCGCGGCCGAACCGGGGCCCGCGACGCCGAGCACCCACTTCGTGCGGGTCTGGAAGACGTAGCGCGCCATCTCCTTCACCTGCTCGATGATCTTCGCCATCGTCGCGCCGAGGTGGTTGATCACGATCGTGTTCGCCTTCGCGACGGCGGCCGGGATCGGAACCGGGCCGGCCCCCATCATCAGCAGCGGTTCTTCGGGCAGGATCGCGTCGAGCGGCACGACGACGGGACAGGGAATCGGCGAGTAATCGATGGACATGGCTGGTAAAAGGTGAGGAAAGGAAGTGCACGGACGCCCGCCGCGCAGCATGCGCGAACTGATCGATCATTCCGCGTTCCGCCGCCTCGCGCAAGAGGCACGCGCCACCGGACAGCGCGACGGTGGCCCGGTCGCCGGACCAGGCCAGCCGGCCGTGCACGGGCCGGACACCGGTCGTCCGGATTAAAAAAGGATTGCCGTCAGGTTGCGAAACGGTTCCATTCGTGCGTCAAGCGCACGATTTTCTCCGTCAATAACACCGCGATTCGCCGACGACACCGGTTCAGAACGACTTCTGTATCGAACGAAATAGACCGGATCCGCGATAAAAATCGTCGCATGGAATCCGACAAGCAAAGTCCCCGTCCGGGCAAAAAACATCTATTATTTCAGCATGTATTGGGGCGCGCTTCCTCACAATACCGGAACAAACCCGCTCGTACGGATCACAACCTATTGATTAACATAGCAAATATTTTCACCCGCCATACTTATTCGAATACCCTGCCGCCTTTGAACGGCAGGCATGAAAGACAGCGTATCGTTTAACGCGTTACTCCCGATTTCGATTTTCCGCAACCCGCCCCTTTTCTCAGGTTGACGATATCGCTTCTGTATTGAACAATCGTCTGCGGAATCGAAGAAAACGATTTTTCGATACGAGGGAGAACTGGGGTCGCGCGATGCGCTTTTCGGGGCTGCGCGGCGAAAAACCACAACCATAATCAATCAACCGGGCCAGAAATACGCAAGCCATGAACCAGATTCAGACCATGCGTGTATTCGTCTGCGTCGCCGAGCAGCAGAGCTTCCGGCGCGCGGCGCACCATCTCGGCGTGTCCAATGCACTCGTCACGCGTTCGATCGCGATGCTCGAGGGCCACCTGAACACCCGGCTGATCCACCGCACCACGCGCAACCTGTCGCTCACCGAGGCCGGCGTACGCTACCTCGACGGGTGCCGCGCGCTGCTCGAGGAATTCGACCACCTCGAATCGTCCGTCGCGCATGCCGTGCGCGAGCCGGCCGGCACGCTGCGCGTCGTCGCGTCGGGCCTGCTGTCGCCGCTTGCGCTGACGCCGCTCGTCAGCAGCTTCCGGCACCGCTACCCCGAGTTGCGCGTGCAGCTGACCGTCGCCGAGGGGCCGCTCGACGTGCTCGACTCGGGTTACGACGTCGGCATCGTCACGGGCAACCGGCTCGACGGCAATCCGACGCTGATCGGCCACGCGCTCGCGCCGAACCCGTTCGTCGCGTGCGCGGCGCCGGCCTATCTCGAGCGACGCGGCGAGCCGCGTGTGCCCGACGACCTGCCGGGCCACGACTGGGTCACGCTCGCGCCGCACCAGCATGCGCCCGCGTGGCAACTGGTCGGCCACGACGGCGTCGCGCATTCCGTCACGGTGCGCCCGGCCTGCACGGTCAACCAGCTCGCGCTGGTCCAGGCGGCCGCCGTGGCCGGCGCCGGGATCGCGGTGCTGCCCGAGCCGTGCGTCGCCGACGCGCTCGCCAACGGCACGCTCGTGCGGCTGATGGCCGGCTACCGGATCGACGATCCCGACACGCAGTTGTCGCTCGTCTACCCGAACCGCCAGTACGTGCCGGCCCGTACGCGCAGCTTCGTCGAACACGCGCTCGATCACTTCAGTGCGCAGCCGGCCCGGGAACGGACCGACTACGGCTTCCTGCGGCCGTCGCGCGGGCCCGACCGCTCCGACATCATCACGGGCCTGCAGTAAACTGCGCGCGTCAGCCTTCGGAGGTGCAGCGTGCGCGTGATCCTGTTCAGCAGCCGGCAGTACGACGACGATTCGTTCGCAGCCGCCAACCGGCAGTTCGGCTATCGGCTGCACTTCCAGCCGTCGCACCTCGACGCGGAAACCGCGATCCTCGCGCATGGCTATGACGTCGTCTGCCCGTTCGTCAACGACACCGTCGACGCGGCCGTGCTCGAACGGCTGGCTGACGGCGGCACGCGACTGATCGCGCTGCGCTCGGCGGGCTTCAACCACGTCGACCTGGCGGCCGCCGAGCGGCTCGGCATCACGGTCGTGCGCGTGCCCGCCTATTCGCCGCACGCGGTGGCCGAGCACGCGGTCGCGCTGATCCTCGCGCTCAACCGCCGCCTGCCGCGCGCCGTCGCGCGCACCCGCGAAGGCGACTTCTCGCTGAACGGCCTGCTCGGCTTCGACCTGCACGGCAAGACCGTCGGCGTGATCGGCACCGGCATCATCGGCAGCGTGTTCGCGAAGATCATGATGGGCTTCGGGATGCATGTGCTCGCGCACTCGGTGCCGCCGTACGACGACGAGCTGATCGCGTATGGCGCACGCTATGTCGAGCTCGACGAATTGCTGCACCACGCCGACATCGTCAGCCTGCACTGCCCGCTGCTGCCGTCGACGCACCATCTGATCAACGAACGGACACTCGCGCGGATGAAGCACGGCGCGATGCTGATCAACACCGGGCGCGGCGGCCTCGTCGATGCGCAGGCGCTGGTCGACGCGCTCAAGAGCGGCCAGCTCGGCCATCTCGGGCTCGACGTGTACGAAGAGGAAAGCGGGCTCTTCTTCGAGGATCACTCCGACCTGCCGCTGCAGGACGACGTGCTCGCGCGCCTGCTGACGTTCCCGAACGTGATCGTCACGTCGCACCAGGCTTTCTTCACGCGCGAGGCGCTCGCCGAGATCGCGCACACCACACTGCTGAACATCGAGGCGTGGCATGCGGGCACACCGCAGAACGTCGTGACGGCCAATCGCTGAGAAATCGACGAAACCGGCCCATTTCACGGTTGCTGACGCATCCGCAATCGTTTGCTTTTGTTCATCGCTGAAAACGCGAGCTTTTTCATCAACAATTTCTCGCTTTGTTTCGACGGATGTAACGAATCCGGCGCGCCGTCTGCTATCGTTGCGCCGACGTTACCCCGCCCCCTCCCGCTCATGCGTTTCGACGACCCCGACATCGCCGCCGTCTACCGCGCCATTTTCGAACGGCGCGACATGCGCCACTTCACGCCGGCGCCGGTCGATCCGGCCGTGCTCGCGCGCCTGCTGCGCGCGGCGCATCACGCGCCGAGCGTCGGCTTCATGCAGCCGTGGCGCTTCATCCGCATCACCGATCCCGCGCTGCGCACCGAGATCCACGCGCTGGTCGAGGCCGAGCGCCGCGCGACCGCCGACGCGCTCGGCGAGCGCCAGGACGAATTCATGCGGCTGAAGGTCGAAGGCGTGCGCGAATGCGGCGAGCTGCTGGTCGTCGCGCTCGCCGACGGCCGCGAGCGCCACGTATTCGGCCGCCGCACGCTGCCGGAGATGGATCTCGCGTCCGCCGCGTGCGCGATCCAGAACATGTGGCTCGCGGCCCGCGCCGAAGGGCTCGGGATGGGCTGGGTATCGCTGTTCGACGTCGATGCGCTGCGCGCGCTGCTGCGGATGCCCGACGGCGCGAAGCCGATCGCCGTGCTGTGCGTCGGGCACGTCGATGCGTTCTATGCGAAGCCGATGCTCGAGCAGGAGCGTTGGGCTGCGCGGATGCCGATCGAAGCGTGCCTGTTCGAAAACGGCTGGGATGATCCGGCCGCGGTCGATGCCGCCAGCTCGTTGCCTGCGGAAGCTGACGTCGACGCTGATGCCGAAGCTGACGCGGCAACGAACACCGGCGCCGATACGGCAAGCGCATCTCCAGCGAGCGTCGACGGTTCCCCCGAACGCATCGCCTGACGAGCACCCTGCCGCCGCCATCGTTCCGACCCCGGCAAATCCACCGTCGCGAACCGCGTCGAATCCCACACTGTGAGCTTCCCGCACACGACCCCGTCGCACGCCGGCAACAACCGTTTTGGCCCCAAGCATAGGGGTTTTCACTGAAGTAGAATCGCGGCTGTCGTCCGCCTTACCGTCCGCCCGTCCCGCGCATCCTGCGCCAGCCCGAGCGGCGGCTTTTCCCGAGCCTACCGCGATGCCCTTACCTCTTTTCGCCCTCGCCGTCGCCGCATTTGGAATCGGTACCACCGAGTTCGTGATCATGGGGCTGCTGCCCAATGTCGCACGCGACCTCGGCGTGTCGATCCCGGCCGCCGGCATGCTCGTGTCGGGCTATGCGCTCGGCGTGACGGTCGGTGCGCCGATCCTCGCGATCGTCACCGCGAAAATGCCGCGCAAGCGCGCACTGATGGGCCTGATCGGGCTGTTCATCGCGGGCAACCTGTTCTGCGCGATCGCGCCGGGCTATGCGGTACTGATGGCCGCGCGCGTCGTCACCGCGTTCTGCCACGGCGCGTTCTTCGGGATCGGCTCGGTGGTCGCGAGCAACCTCGTCGCACCGAACCGTCGCGCGCAGGCGATCGCACTGATGTTCACCGGCCTCACCCTTGCGAACGTGCTCGGCGTGCCGCTCGGCACCGCGCTCGGCCAGGCGTTCGGCTGGCGCGCGACGTTCTGGGCCGTCACCGGGATCGGCATCGCCGCGGCCGCCGCGCTCGCCGTGTGCCTGCCGAAGAACCTCGCGATGCCCGACACCAGCATCACGCGCGAATTCAGCGTGCTGAAGCACCCGCAGGTGCTGATGGTGCTCGGCATCAGCGTGCTCGCATCGGCAAGCCTGTTCAGCGTGTTCACGTACATCACGCCGATCCTCGAGGACGTGACGGGCTTCTCGCCGCGCCAGGTCACCTACGTGCTGCTGCTGTTCGGCCTCGGGCTGACGGTCGGCGGCACGCTCGGCGGCAAGCTCGCCGACTGGCGCCGGATGCCGTCGCTGATCGCGACGCTCGCGCTGATCGGCGTGATCCTCGCGCTGTTCGCGGGCACGATGCACCTGCCGTTCGCCGCGCTCGCGACGATCTTCGTGTGGGGCATCCTCGCGTTCGCGATCGTGCCGCCGCTGCAGATCCTGATCGTCGATCGCGCAAGCGACGCGCCGAACCTCGCGTCGACGCTGAACCAGGGCGCATTCAACCTCGGCAACGCGACCGGTGCATGGCTCGGCGGGATGGCGATCGGCTCCGGCGTGTCGCTCGTGAACCTGCCGTGGGTCGGCGTCGCGATGGCCGTTGCGGCGCTCGCGCTCACGCTGTGGTCGGCATCGCTCGAACGCCGCCCGATGGCCGTGCCGACCGAATACGTGTAACGCAACCCCGCGCGCATTCGTTGCGCGCGCAACGCTGATTCAACGCGAATCTGATGGCCTTCATGGACCTTTCAAGGTCCGCGGTGTAGCATCGCGGCCGATGAAAGCCATTCTCAATCGCGATTTCCTCGCACTCATTCTGAGCGTCGCGGTCGTCGGTCTCGGCACCGGCGCCACGCTGCCGCTCACCGCGCTCGCACTGACCGAGGCCGGACACGGCACCAACGTCGTCGGCATGCTGACGGCCGCGCAGGCCCTCGGCGGCCTCGCGATCGTCCCGTTCGTCACCGCGCTCGCGCGGCACATCGGCTCGCGCCGCGCGATCGTCGTGTCGGTCGTGCTGCTCGCGGCCGCCACCGCGCTGATGCAGTTCACGTCGAACCTGATCCTGTGGGGCGTGCTGCGCGTGCTGTGCGGCGCCGCGCTGATGCTGCTGTTCACGATCGGCGAGGCGTGGGTCAACCAGCTCGCCGACGATTCGACGCGCGGCCGCGTCGTCGCGATCTACGCGACCAATTTCACGCTGTTCCAGATGGCGGGCCCCGTGCTCGTGAGCCAGATCGCCGGCGCGACCAGCATCCGCTTCGCGCTGTGCGGCGCGCTGTTCCTGCTCGCGCTGCCGACGCTCGCGACGATCCGGCGCGCACCGCTCGCCGGCGACGACGCGCATCACGAAGCGCACGGCCGCTGGCTCGACGTGCTGCCGCGCATGCCCGCGCTGATCATCGGCACCGGGTTCTTCGCGCTGTTCGATACGCTCGCGCTGTCGCTGCTGCCGCTCTACGCGATGGATCACGGCGTCGCGAGCGCGACGGCCGTGCTGCTCGCATCGATCATGCTGTTCGGCGATACCGCGATGCAGTTCCCGATCGGCTGGCTCGCAGACAAGCTCGGTCGCGAACGCGTGCACCTCGGCGCAGGCTGGATCGTGCTCGCCGGCCTGCCGCTGCTGCCGCTCGTCATCGCGAATCCGTGGCTGTGCTGGCCGCTGCTGTTCGTGCTCGGCGCGGCGGCCGGCAGCATCTACACGCTGTCGCTCGTCGCATGCGGCGAACGCTTCCGCGGCGCGGCGCTCGTCACCGCGAGCTCGCTCGTATCGGCATCGTGGAGCGCCGCGAGCTTCGGCGGCCCGCTGGTCGCCGGAGCGTTGATGGAGCAACTGGGCAGCAACGCGCTGGTCGGCGTGCTGGTGGCCTGCGTCGCGGCGTTCGTCGCGGCCGCGCTGTGGGAGCGCCGCGCCGCGTTGCAGCGCGCGGTCTGATGCCGGCAGCGCGCGGTCTGATGCCGGCGCGCGAGCACACCGCAGCGCGCCGCCCGGACGACGACGGCGCGAACACACGCCGCCCGGCCACGGATACGCCGGTCACCCTGCAAAAACGACGACGGCCCGCGCAATGCGGGCCGTCGTGCTCATGGTCGCGCGACGTCGCGCGTTACGCCGTCGATGCCGGCAGGATCTTGCCGACACACGTGCCGAAGCCGACGCGATAGCCGTCGCCCTGGCACCATCCGGCGAGCGTGAGCTCGTCGCCGTCCTCGATGAACGCGCGGCTGCCGCCGCCGTTCAGCGCAACCGGCTCCTTGCCGTTCCACGTCAGTTCGAGCAGGCTGCCGAACGAATCCTTGGTCGGCCCGCTGATCGTGCCCGAACCCATCAGGTCGCCGACCCGCGTGTTGCAGCCCGCGACCGTGTGATGCGCGAGCTGTTGCGCCATCGTCCAGTACATGTGCCTGAAGTTCGTGCGGCTGATCGACGTTGCTTCGGCCGCCCCTTCCGCGCGCAGCGTCACTTCGAGCGCGATGTCGAACGCATGCTTGCCGGCGTGCTGCAGGTACGCGAGCGGCTGCGGCGACTGCTCGGGCTGCGCAACGCGGAACGGATCGAGCGCGTCGAGCGTGACGATCCACGGCGAGATCGTCGTCGCGAAGGTCTTCGCGTTGAACGGCCCGAGCGGCACGTATTCCCACTGCTGGATGTCGCGCGCGCTCCAGTCGTTCAGCAGCACCATCCCGAAGATATGCGCTTCCGCGTCCTCACACGCGATCGGCTCGCCGAGCGCATTGCCCCGGCCGACGATGAAGCCCGTCTCCAGTTCGATGTCGAGCTTGCGGCATGCACCGAACACCGGGCGCTCCTGGTCGGGCAGCTTCAACTGCCCGTTCGGGCGCCGCACCGGCGTGCCGCTCACGATCACCGACGACGCGCGGCCGTTGTAGCCGATCGGCATCTCCGACCAGTTCGGCAGCAGGGCATTCTTCGGATCACGGAACATCGAGCCGACGTTGGTCGCATGCTCCTTCGACGAATAGAAATCGGTGTAGCCGGGAATGTCGACCGGCAGATGCAACGTTGCATCACGCTGCGCGACGAGCACTTGTGCACGCAGCGAAGCATCGTCGCGCAACCGCGAGTTGTCGCGCGAGAACAGGTCCGACAGCTGCACGCGCACGCTGCGCCACGCATCGCGGCCGAGCGCGATGAACGCGTTGAGCGTCGGCGCGGCGAACACATCGGCGCCGGCCGGCAGCGTCACGAGACCCGCGCGCACGAGCGCCGCGAGGTCGACGATCTGGTCGCCGAGCGCCGCGCCCGCGCGGCGCGATGCCTGCTTCGCATCGCTGAAGATCCCGAACGGCAGGTTCTGGATCGGGAAATCGCAGGCGGGATCGTTCGCCGTCTCGACCCAGCTCTTGCGGGCCGGGTCGAGCGTCGCGCGCCAGTCTTGGGTATCGCTCATCTTTGCTCCGGATTGAAGTGTTTCCTGATGCCTTGCCAGCATTCGAAGTAGTCGGCCTGCAGCTGCGCGGTGTCGAGCGCGTAGCGCGTCGGCCGGATCAGCGTGCGGGTTTCGAACATGAACGCCATCGTCGCGTCGACCTTGTGCGGCTTCGTCGTGTCGCTCGCGGAGGCCTTCTCGAACGTATCCGCGTCGGGGCCATGGCCCGACATGCAGTTGTGCAGGCTCGCGCCGCCCGGCACGAAGCCTTCGGCCTTCGCGTCGTACGCGCCGTGCACGAGCCCCATGAATTCGCTTGCGACGTTGCGGTGGAACCAGGGCGGGCGGAACGTATCCTCGGCCGCGAGCCAGCGCGGCGGGAAGATCACGAAGTCGATCGTGTCGACGCCCGGCGTGTCGCTCTGCGACTGCAGCACCAGGAAGATCGACGGATCGGGATGGTCGTAGCTGATCGAGCCGATCGTGTTGAACAGGCGCAGGTCGTACTTGACCGGCGCGTAGTTGCCGTGCCACGCGACCACGTCGAGCGGCGAATGACCGATGTCCGCACGCCACAGGCGGCCGTTCAGCTTCGCAATCAGCTCGAACGCCCCTTCGCGGTCTTCGTACGCGGCCTGCGGCGTCAGGAAGTCGCGCGGGTTCGCGAGACCGTTCGAGCCGATCGGGCCGAGGTCCGGCAGGCGCAGTTGCGCGCCGAAGTTTTCGCAGATGTAGCCGCGTGCGTCGCCATCCGGCAGCACGACGGAAAAACGCACGCCGCGCGGGATCACCGCGATCTCGAACGGCTCGACGTCGACCCGGCCGAACTCGGTCGCGATGAACAGGCGCCCCTGCTGCGGCACGATCAGCAGTTCGCCGTCCGCGCTGTAGAAGAAGCGGTCCTGCATCGAGCGGTTCGCCGCGTACAGGTGGATCGCGCAGCCGTTCATCGCGGCGGCCGAGCCGTTGCCGGCCATCGTCACCAGCCCGTCGACGAAATCGGTCGGCTCGACCGGCATCGGCAGCGGATCCCAGCGCAGCTGGTTCGGCGGCGTCGGCGGCACGTCGGCCGAGTCGGCGAATTCCGACACGAGGCGCTGCGTGCCCGCGTACGGTTCGAACGGCCGGTGCACGGCCGCCGGGCGGATGCGGTACAGCCACGAGCGGCGGTTGTGGCCGCGCGGCGCGGTGAACGCGGTGCCCGACAGCTGCTCCGCATACAGCCCGTACGGCACGCGCTGCGGCGAGTTGCGGCCATGCGGCAGCGCGCCGGGCAGTGCCTCGGTCGCGAATTCGTTCGCGAAACCGCTCAGGTAGCCGGCGGTCGCCGGTTTCGACAGGTCAAGCGTCATCGTTTCCTTTCTCCATCAATTCAGGCGGCGTTCGGCGCCTGTGCACCGCTGCGCCGCGTTACGCCGGCAAGCCCGAGGACGAACAGCGCCGAGCACAGCACGGGCACCGCGGCCGCGTGGAACAGCGCACCGTTCGACCAGTTGAGCGCAATCAGCTGTCCGCCGACGAGCGGCCCGAGCACCGAGCCGATCCGGCCGATGCCGAGGCTCCAGCCGATGCCCGTCGAGCGCAGCGACGTCGGGTAATACTGGCCCGCGAGCGCGTTGACGGCCGGCTGCCCGCCGACCACGCAGAACCCACCCGCGAACACGACCACCAGCAGCCACGGCAGCGCATGTGCGACCGAACCGATCAGCCCCACCGACACGGCCGCGCACGCGAAGCACGCGAACAGCACGCGCACGAAGCCGTGGCGTTCGATGAACCAGCCGAGCGACAGCGTGCCGATCACGCCGCCCGTCTGCAGCACCGTGCCGACGATCACGGCCGTGCCCGGCGAATAGCCCGCTTCGCGCATCACGGTCGGCAGCCAGTTCGACAGGAAGTACAGATCGATCAGGTTCATGAAGCTGATCGCCCACAGCAGCAGCGTGACCGGCAGGCGGCCGTGGCTGAACAGCTCGGCGACCGGCGCACCGGTCGCGGCGCGCTCGCGCACGACGAGCCGCGTGTTCGCATCGATGCCGGCCTGCGGCGCGAAGCGCGCAAGCCAGTCGCGCGCCTGCGCGATGCGCCCTTTCAGCACGAGGAACTGCAGCGATTCGGGCAGCCGCGCGACCATCGCGAGCGTCAGCACGAGCGGCACCGCGCCGCCGACGAAGAACACCGAGCGCCAGCCGAGCGCCGGAATCAGCGCGGCGCTGATGAAGCCGCCGAGCGCCGCGCCGAGCGTGAAGCCGCACGACACGATCATCATCCGCTTCACGCGATGCGCGGCCGGGCTGAACTCGCCGACCAGCGCCATCGCGTTCGGCATGATGCAGCCGAGGCCAAGGCCCGTGACGAAGCGCAGCGCCATCAGCACCGGGATCGAACCCGCGAACGGCGTCGCGAGCATCGTCACCGAGAAGAACAGCGTCGAGCCGATCAGCACCGGGCGCCGCCCGATCCGGTCGGCCAGCACCGACAGCCCGAGCGCACCGAGCAGCATCCCGAACAGGCTCGCGCTGAACACGGGCCCAAGCGCCTGCTTCGGCACGCCCCATTCGGCGATCACGCTCGGTGCGACGTAGCCCATCGCCTGCGCATCGAAACCGTCGATCACGAGGCACAGCCCGCACAGCACCAGCAGCATCCAGTGAAAGCCCGGGCGATGGGTCTCGTCGATCACGCGCTCGACTTCGAGCACGCGCGCGTCGGCCGGCGCCGCGCTCATTGCGCCACCTCGGCCGCCGGATGCACGAGCGGCGTCACGCCCTGCCGCGCGAGCGCCATCGCTTCGCGCAGCACGTCGGCGTCGCCGATCTGGTTCGCGAGCAGCAGGATCAGCTTCGCGTTGACGAGCTGGCTGTCGGCATCGGACAGGTCGCGATGCATGTCGATCAGCGCTTCGTAGAACGCGTCCGGGTCAACCAGGCGCGGACGGGTGTCGAGTGAGGGCATGACGGTGTCTCCGGTGTCTTTATCGTATTCAGCGTGCGCAGGTCGCGCGCGCCAGTGCGTCGGCAAGCGCCTGACGGTCGAGCGTGCGCGTGCGGGCACAGACATGCTGGTCGGGGCGCAGCAGGTAGAACGTGCCGGGCTGCGCGTCGTAGCGTTGCGCGGCGAAGCCGTCGACGTCCTCCACGACGTCGACACCCGCGACCGGCCGCGCCTGCCCGGCCGGCACGACGAGCACCGGCCGCACCGGCAGCGCGTGGCCGTCGAGCGCCTGCGCAAGCGCGGCCGCATCGCCCGGCAACCCGAACAGCACGCCGGTGAAGCCGCTGCCCAGATGCTGCAGCAGCCAGCCCGACGCGCCCTGCACACGCACCGGCGCATCGGCCGCCGCGGCACCCGGCCGCATCGCGCCCGCGAAGGCGTCGCCGTTGCTGTCCGGCGTGTTCAGCGGCGAACCGGCCAGCACCGCCGGCACCGACAGGCGGCCGCTGTTCACGAGCTTGCGCGCAAACTCGCAGTCGCGCGCAAGCTTCAGCGTCGCGTCGCGGAACACGCGCGACACCGGGCTCTTCGGCGTGATGAAGTCGGTCGAGCGCGTCGAGTTGCGGATATTCTCGTCGGCCGCGAACTCGCGCTCGCTCGCATACGTATCGAGCAGGCGGTCGGCAGAACGGCCGTCGAGCACGAGCTTCAGCTTCCACGCGAGGTTGTCGGCATCCTGCACGCCGCTGTTCGCGCCGCGCGCGCCGAACGGCGACACGCCGTGTGCGGAATCGCCCGCGAACAGCACGCGGCCGTGCCGGAACGACTCCATCCGTTGGCAGCGGAACGTATAGACGCTCACCCATTCGAGCTCGAACTCGACGTCCGGCCCGAGCAGCGCGCGCACGCGCGGGATCACGCGCTCCGGCTGCTTCTCGGCGACCGGGTCGGCATCCCAGCCGAGCTGGAAGTCGATGCGCCACACGTTGTCGGGCTGGCGATGCAGCAGCACCGACTGATTGGGGTGGAACGGCGGGTCGAACCAGAACCAGCGCTCGGTCGGAAACTCCGCCTTCATCTTCACGTCGGCGATCAGGAAGCGATCCTTGAACGTGCGGCCGTGGCTTTCGAGGCCCATCATCGTGCGCATCGGGCTGCGCGAGCCGTCGGCCGCGATCACGTACTGCGCGCGCAGCGTCGCGACGCCTTCCGGCGTCTCGATCGTCAGCACCGCGTGTTCGGCCGACTGGTCGATGCCCGTCACCTTGTGCTTCCAGCGGATGTCGATGTTCGGCAGTTCGAACGCGCGGTCGGCCAGATAGCCTTCGACGTAGTACTGCTGCAGGTTGATGAACGCGGGGCGCGCATGCCCTTCCTCGGGCAGCAGGTCGAACGCATACAGCTGCTCGTCCTGCAGGAACACCTTGCCGACGTGCCAGCTCACGCCCTTGTCGACGAAGCGCTCGCCGCAGCCGAGCCGGTCGAAGATCTCGAGCGTGCGCTTCGCGAAGCAGATCGCACGCGAGCCGGTCGACAGCGTGTCGTCGTCGTCGAGCAGCACGACGCTCACGCCCTGCTGCGCGAGGTCGATCGCGGCCGCGAGGCCCACCGGGCCCGCGCCGACGACGATCACCGGGTGAACGGTCGTGTCCTGCGCACGCGGACGGTATTCGAACTTCAGCGTCTGGTAATCGATGCTCATGGTCGCCATCCGCGCCTCAACCCTGCCGGGCGCGCGCCGGCACCCCCGTCATCCCGCCTATCGCCTGCCGGCGCGCCGCGCCGCCGTCCCGCGTGCAATTCCTGTCAACCGCCACGTCTCGCTCCTTGCTTCCTGTTGATTCGTGAACGGCGCCGTTTCGCGGCGCCCGCATGCCGCATGTCTTGATCGGCGACAAACCCTGGATTTACGAATAGTAAAACCAATTACGAATAGTGAAAACAACGTAAACCCTAGGTGAAGCTTCCGGGACGGGATAACCATATGAGCGAAACGCCAAGCCGAGCTTGGCCGGCGCTGCTAATATCAAGCTACGAGGCGGCCCGTTCGGCCGCCGTTTTTCCTTCTTACGCCGATGATTCCGCCCACCATTCCCGAGCTGGTCGCCCGTGCCGGGCAACTGCCGTATCTGCGGGATCACCTCGCGCTCGCCGATGGCGGCACCGCAAGCGCGAACCTGCCCGAGCGCACGCTCGGCAGCGCCTACGAACCGATCTACGACGTGACGATGCCGGGCGCACCGCAATCGACGTCGTTCGCCGACGCAATCGAGCGCTACGGCGACGAGCTCGGCTTCCAGGCCGTCACCGTCGTCACGGGCGCGCCGCACGATCCGGTCGACTCGGCCGTCGACGACCAGACGCTCGTCGCGATCGACCGCCTGTCGCGCACGCTGCACGCGATCAACTTCTTTGGCGCACAGCGCCACGGGCTGCTGTTCCTGCGCGTGCACGAACGGCTGCTGAAGAGCGTGAAGTACGACCACGGCAAGCATTTCTCGTCGGTGCTGCAGCGCTTCGGGCTGCCGGCCGAGCGGGTCGTGATCGAGCTGCCGGCGGTCGCGGTCGCGCACAAGACCTTCCTCGGCTACCTGACGCGCAGCTACCAGCACCACGGCTTCAAGGTCGCGGACAAGCTGCCCGACCCGGGCCGCATCCTCGCGGTCGAATCGGACATGGCGCGCCCCGACTACATCAAGATGGATGCGGGTATCGCGTTGCGCGACGGGATGGTCAAGGCGCTCGTCGCGTATGCGCAGCGCGTGCGGATTCCGCTGATCTTCGACGGCGTCGTCGACGAGACGCAGTGCGAACTGCTGCGCCAGCACGACGTGCGGTTCATGCAGGGGCCCGTATTCGCGAAGGTCGTGACGGCGTGAGTGGATGAAGTGGCCGGCACAAGCGGGGCGTCGCACGCTGGATGGGGAATGCGGGTGATGTGACGGGAGGATCGGGCCGCCTGGTGCGACCCGCCGTCCGATGTCCGGCGATTTGTTGCCGGCCTCGTGGAAAGACCGGCTTCCCGGGAGCGTGCGCTCCTCGTTTTCGGCACGGTCAGTGCCGGCGGTTAGCGCTTACGCCCTTCCACCATCGTCGTACTTGGGCAGGCCATCGTCGATCTCGATGCCCGGGAAGCGATCCCCATACCAGACATGCCAGGCCGGGCGCAGCCGCGACGGCTCGTCGAGCGTCGCGTAATTGATCTCGACCGTCTTGGGTGCGTCGCTGAGCCGGTATTCGAGCTGCGCGCCGCACCGGCCGCAGAAGCGCCGCTCGCCCCACGCGCTCGACGCATAGACCGTCGGCTCACCTTGCAGGTATTCGAACGCGTCGATCGGCACCGATGCCGATGCGACGACCGCGGCGCCGGTCGTGCGCTGGCAGAGCCGGCAGTGGCAAAACCCGGCGTCGGCCGGAACGCGGGCGATCCGGTACCGGATCGCGCCGCATGCGCATCCGCCTTCCATCGGTTCTGCGTGAGACATGGCAAGCCTTTTCGTCGGTGAGCTGGCGAACGATCATGCGCGCGGTTCGCCTGCGGCACAACCGGCGGCGATGCTGCGCTCATCCGTTACCGCCCGCCCCGGCGACGGAACCCGTACCGCTCGCCGCCCGGCTCAGGCCGTCTGCCCGAGCCGCTGCGCAAGCGCCTTCAGCTTCGGCCCGACCTGCGTACGGAACACGTCCTCGTCCATCGACGATGCGGGACCGCTGCAGCTCAGGATCAGCCAGCGCCCCTCGCGCGGCTCGCGAAACGGCACGGCCGCCGCGTTGACGTCCATGTGCCACGCCCGGAACGAATAACAGCAACCGCCCGCCGAGAACTCGGCCACCGCGTGTTGCGCGGCGTCGACGAGCGCATCGGCGTCGGCCGCGCCGCCCGCCGCGCGGTGCAGTTCCGCATAGAGCGCGCGGCGCACGTCCTCCGGTTGCACGGCCAGGTACGCGCGCCCCATCGAACTCGTCAGCATCGACAGCCGCGAACCGGGTGCAAGCCCGAGCGTCAGCGCGGTCTCGCTGCGGATCGTCTCCAGATAGATCATGTCGAGCCCGTCGCGGCAGCCGAGCGACACGGCCGCGCCGATGTCGCGCGCGAGCGCCTGCATGTGCGGCCGCGCGAGGTCGATCGTCCCCGAACCCGACAGCAGCGCGTAGCCGAGCGACAGCACGCCGGCGTCGAGCGCATACTTTCCGAGCGTCTCGTCGTAGCGCAGGTAGCCGAGCACGGTCAGCGTATAGGCGAGCCGGTTCACGGTCGCCTTCGGCAGCCCCGTGCGCTCGGCGAAGTCGCGGTTGCCGAGCATCGTCTCGCCGGGCCGGAATGCGCGCAGCAGGTCGAGCCCGCGTGCGAGCGCGACGACGAACTTGCGTTCGTCGATCGTGGTTTCGTCGATGGTTGAAAGTGTCATCTGGTGCTACACTGGGTTCGATTTGCAAAACATTGTTCCGCACAGCGGAACTTCAGTCAAGCAAACTCTCAGGCATGGAATCCGGCTGAATCAGGGACCGACCGCGAAGCATGGGCTCGAGTGAGCACTGAAACGCCAGCTTGGGCCGACCGCGAAGCATGGGACCCGAGTAAGCGCTGAAGCACCAACTCGGGCCGACCGCGAAGCATGGGACCCGAGTAAGCGCTGAAGCGCTAACTCGGGTCGACCGCGAAGCATGGGACCCGAGTAAGCGCTGAAGCGCTAACTCGGGTCGACAGGAGATGAGACGATGAGTGATGCAACTTTTCATTGGGACGATCCGCTGCTGCTCAACCAGCAACTGACCGAAGAAGAGCGGATGGTGCGCGACGCCGCCCAGGCTTACGCGCAGGACAAGCTCGCGCCGCGCGTGACCGAGGCATTCCGCCACGAGCGCACCGACACCGAAATCTTCCGCGAGATGGGCGAAGTCGGCCTGCTCGGCCCGACGATTCCCGAGGAATACGGCGGCCCCGGTCTCAATTACGTGAGCTACGGGCTGATCGCGCGCGAAGTCGAGCGCGTCGACTCGGGCTACCGGTCGATGATGTCCGTGCAGTCGTCGCTCGTGATGGTCCCGATCCACGAATTCGGCTCCGACGCGCAGAAGCAGAAATACCTGCCGAAGCTCGCGACCGGCGAATGGATCGGCTGCTTCGGGCTGACCGAGCCGAACCACGGCTCCGACCCGGGCAGCATGGTCACCCGCGCGAAGAAGGTGCCCGGCGGCTACTCGCTATCCGGCGCGAAGATGTGGATCACGAACTCGCCGATCGCCGACGTGTTCGTCGTGTGGGCAAAGCTGGAAGAAAACGGCAAGGACGCGATCCGCGGCTTCATCCTCGAGAAAGGCTGGAAGGGCCTGTCGGCGCCCGCGATCCACGGCAAGGTCGGGCTGCGCGCATCGATCACCGGCGAGATCGTCCTCGACGAGGTGTTCGTCCCCGAAGAGAACCTGATGCCGAACGTGAGCGGCCTGCGCGGCCCGTTCACGTGCCTGAACTCCGCACGCTACGGGATCGCATGGGGCGCACTCGGCGCCGCCGAGTCGTGCTGGCACACCGCGCGCCAGTACGTGCTCGACCGCCAGCAGTTCGGCCGGCCGCTCGCCGCGAACCAGTTGATCCAGAAGAAACTCGCCGACATGCAGACCGAAATCACGCTCGGCCTCCAAGGCGTGCTGCGCCTCGGCCGGATGAAGGATGAAGGCACGGCGGCCGTCGAGATCACGTCGATCATGAAGCGCAACTCGTGCGGCAAGGCACTCGACATCGCACGGCTCGCGCGCGACATGCTCGGCGGCAACGGCATCTCCGACGAATTCGGCGTCGCCCGCCACCTCGTGAACCTCGAAGTGGTCAACACGTACGAAGGCACGCACGACATCCACGCGCTGATCCTCGGCCGCGCGCAGACGGGCATCCAGGCGTTCTTCTGATCGTCCGGATGCGGCGCGCGCGGCAGCCAGGCCGCGCTGCGCACGCGCAAATGACACGGCCCGCCCGGCATGACTGCCGGGCGGGCCGTTTTTCATCGAGTCCGCGCACCGGGCCGCCGGCCCGGTATCGCGCTCACGCTCAGCCGATGCTTACTTGTTCGGCTGCGGCGTCAGGCGCAGATACGGACGCACCGCGTTGAAACCCTTCGGGAAACGCTTCTTCAGCTCTTCCGGATCCTGCAGCGACGGCACGATCACGACGTCGTCGCCATCCTTCCAGTTGCCGGGCGTCGCAACCTTGTAGTTGTCGGTCAGCTGCAGCGAGTCGATCACGCGCA
This sequence comes from Burkholderia sp. Ac-20344, assembly GCF_017104975.1. Lineage (NCBI taxonomy): Bacteria > Pseudomonadati > Pseudomonadota > Betaproteobacteria > Burkholderiales > Burkholderiaceae > Burkholderia > Burkholderia sp. Ac-20344. The sequence goes on along the minus strand of NZ_JAAGPP010000063.1, from coordinate 5,924 downwards.
ACACTTCGTCAAAGTTGCGCCCCGTGCTGGCCGGGTACGTGATGGTGAGCCGCACCTTCTTGTTCGGGTCGATCACGAACAGCGAACGCACCGTCAGCGTTTCGTTCGCGTTCGGGTGAATCATGTCGTACAGCTGCGAAACCTTGCGGTCGGCGTCGGCGATGATCGGGAAACCGACGACCGTCGACTGCGTTTCGTTGATGTCGTTGATCCAGCCCTTGTGCGATTCGACACCGTCGACCGACAGCGCGATCACCTTCACGTTGCGCTTTTCGAATTCACCCTTCAGCTTCGAGGTCAGCCCGAGCTCGGTCGTGCACACCGGCGTGTAGTCGGCCGGGTGCGAGAACAGGACACCCCAGCCGTCGCCCAGCCACTCGTGAAACTTGATCGGGCCCAGGCTCGATTCCTGCTCGAAATCCGGTGCGATATCGCCAAGACGCAGACTCATGATGTTCCCTCCTCGAACGGTGCTGGTTGAAACCGCGCCCGGGTCGGCGCGGGAAAGTCTGTCAGCTTACGGGAAGCAATGGGGCGTGCGAACGATTATTCCGTTTGATATTCATACTTTTTTGTCATTTTTGCCCGGTGTCGGTGCAGGACGTGCGGCCACACGGGAAACTTTTCACGCCGTTTGCCGCTCTGTTGATGATTACAAATCGTTTACCATGCGATCTTGCACGGCCGTCGTGTGTCTTCCCGGCTCGCCAGCAGGCAGGCGTTTCGCTACGATGTGAACCTGCAGCATGACAGCACGAAGGGAGTTGCAATGTCGGAAATCAACAAGGAGAAACTGATGTCGGATATCAAAACCGTTCTCTCGGACGCCGAAGACCTGCTCAAGCAAGCGGCGAGCAGCACGGGCGACCGTGCGGCCGAGCTGCGCGAGAAAGCCATGTCGCGCCTGAAGCAGGCCAAGGAAAAGGCGGCCGACGTCCAGGTCGTGGTGGTCGAGAAAGGCAAGAAGGCCGCACGCGCGACCGACGATTACGTGCACGAGCATCCGTGGACGTCGATCGGCGTCGCCGCCGGCGTCGGCGTGCTGATCGGCCTGCTGATCAACCGCAAGTAACGCGCTCTGCGCCGTTTCGTCCCGTTGGCCGCGTCGCGCGGCCTGCGGGCGTCGAAGCCAGCCGGCGGTTTCCGCCGGCCGGCTTTGTCCTAGCTGCACACTGCACGCGCACGCACCTCACCCATGACGACAGACACCACCTCGCAGCCGTCCGGCCAAGGACCGCTGCGCCGCCTCGTCGGCTCCGCGATCGGACTGCTGCAAACGCGCCTCGAACTGGTAGGCATCGAACTCGCCGAGGAGAAGGAGCGCCTGATGGGCGTGCTGTTCCTCGGGCTCGCCGCAATGATGCTCGCGACGATGGCACTCATCAGCCTGACCGTACTCGTCGCGATCGCGTTCTGGGATACCTACCGCTGGCAGTCGCTCGCGGCGATCACCGCGCTGTATGCCGCAGGCGGTATCGCGTGCGCACTGAAGGCCCGCTCGGGCCTGCGCGATGCGCCGACCGTATTCGAGGCGACGCTCGCCGAACTCGAGAAAGACCGCGAACTGTTCCGCGGCAAGCCGTGAACGCAGTCGCGCTCACCCCTCCCACCTACTTCGCCGACGCGCCATGAGCCAGAACATCACGGGCAATTCACCCCGCTCCCATTCGTCGCGATCGAACTGGAGCGCGTCGCAGCATCGCGCGCTCCGCAAGGAACTGCTGATCCTGCGATCCGAAGTCGAGCGGCTCGAACTCGCGGAAGCCGCCGGCGAAATGCGCCAGGCCGTCACGCGCTTCAGCTGGCTCAAGGTGTTCATCCCCGGCCTGTCCAGCAACAAGTTCAGCCAGTCCGCCAGGAACCTGAACGCGAGCCTCGGCCAGCTCGTCAACCAGTATCCGATGCTGAGTTCGCTCGCGTCGCTCGTGCTCGCCAAACCCGTTCGCTCGCTGCTGCGTGCGAGCGCCGGGCCCGCGCTGAAGTGGGGCACCCTCGGTTTCGCCGCATGGGAGGTCTACCGGATCTGGAAGCAGTCCCGCGACGAGCGCGGACTCGACACGCACGACGACTGACCGCCGGCATCCCGCGCGCACGGCCATGCGCCGTGGCGCGCCTTCCCGACGAACTCAACGCACGCCCCAGCACGCCGCGACCTGTTCAACGGCGCCATCACTCCGCACATTGCCTTTCGTCCCGTCCGAGCGCAGCGTGAATGCACCGCAGGCATCGTCGCGCATCGGGCTCGCGTCGAGCGGCGTTGCGTCCAGTTCATAGTTCACCGGCGAACCGTCGCCGTCCGGCCGCCTGAGCGCCAATCGATAGACCGCGCGCCCGTCCGGCGGCGCTTGCGTGAGCGCCGTCGGCAATGCCGAAGGCGGCACACCGTCCAATGTTTCGAGATACTGGGCCGCACGGTACAGCGCGGCGACCGCCGACGCGCGATGAACGCGCACGACATGCTCGCGATACGACGGGATGCCCCATCCGGCCAGCACCGCGACGATCGCGAGCACGATCATCAGCTCGATCAGCGTGAATCCCGCCGGGCGAGACATGGACACGCGACCGTTCATCGCAGCACCGCCGCGACGCGACGCCAGTGCAAGGCGACGATGTGTCCGTCGCGGATCGCGACCTGATGCTGCAGCCAGACGGCGCTCGATGCATGCGCACCGACGCCACGTGCGGTAACGACGTAAGCGCGGGCGCCGTCCGGCCCGGCCCCGCGCCACGCTTCGATCAGGCATCGCGGCGGTTGCGCGGCCATTGGCCATCCGGCGAACGGCGCGAATGCCTCGGCGGCTGCCAGCGCCGGCATGCGCCGCCACGCGTCGGGCTCCGCGTGCGACTCGCCTTCGCTCACATAAGGCGCCGAGCCTCTACGCAATCGCGCGGTGCACGCAGCAAGCGCGGCATCGGCCGCGTGGAATGCGACCAGCCGATCGGACAACGCGCGCGTGCGGCGCGATTCCGTCAGCGCGGCTTCGAACCACGTGCCCGTCAGCGCCGCGACCGCCGCGCCAACGGCGATCACCGCGGGCAGTGCGAAGCCCGCGTCGCGACGCCAATCACGGCTGGCTGACCGCAAGCGTATGTGCGGCGCTCGCCGGCTCGTTGCCCGGGCTTCCGCACCCGCAGCCGGCCGCAGCGCGTCGCCGTGTGTCGCGATACGCTCATGCGTGTTGCCCGCCGCGACGCATCGCGACCGCTCCCGCGTGTACTGCTCCGCTCCGTTCATCGCAGCCCCTCGCGTTCATCCGTTGCATCGCGCGACGTATCGCCGAATGCGCGCGCGGAATTCCTCAACGCGACGATGCGATCGAGCGTCAGACGCGCGCGGCCGTCTGGCGCAACGACAGTGCGGCCGTCGCAGTCGACGTGCCGCGCCGGCTCGCCCGTCGGTTCGCCCCGCGCCCGCACGCACACATGCACGGCCACGACATCGCGCCAGTCGTCGCCGCGCATTGCACCGGCATCGACGAACGGCATGCCGCCGCGACGAAGATAGCGCACCCGCAACTGATCGATTCCCGACACGACCGGCTGTGGCGTGCCCGGACGGCCGTTTCCTTCGCAATACAGTTCGGGCTCGCCCGTCGACGGACTGGTGTGCACATCGAAGCGGTTCTCCACCGGCGCACGTTCGCCCGACACGCCGACACCCTGCCCAAGGCAATCCGACACCTGGCCGCTCACGGTGAACCACGTCGACACGGCATCGCCGACATACCGGATCAGCAACGCGTCCGACGCAGCGCGCACGGGCTCGCACCGTACCTGCGCGCCATTCCCCCTCACACGCGCCGTCGAACAACCGAACACAGGCGGCAATGACGGCACCCGCTCCGCATCGAGCGGCCGGAATCCTGCCATCTGGATCTGCTGGCCGATCAGCATCAGTGCAGTACCGGCCGCATCGCGCATCCGGAACCCGTCGTCCGCACGCCACTGTGCGACGCGCTGCGCGTGGTACAGCGCACCGGCCGCCACGAGCACGAGCAGACCGACGGTCATCGCAATCAACACTTCAAGCAGCGTATGCGCGCGCATGCGGCGATCAGCGTTCATCGGCGTCGGTCTCCCGATATGGAATCCGGACGCACGACGGCGGCTGCGCCGAGCTGCCCGCCGCTTCGCATCGCGGCCCGGTAGCCGCAATGCCGCCGCGCCAGCCGACAACCGCGTAGCGGACGCCACCCGGCCCGTCACCGCGCGTCATCGCACCGCCGGGCCGCGACGCCGCGGCCCGCGCCGCGAGGCCATCGTCAGCCTCCGCGGCGACGTGCAAGCGCTCGATACGCGCATCGGCCAGCCACAGCGCGCGTTCGCGCCAGATCGTCGCGCGCTGCGCACGCGCCATCGCAAGCTGGCTACCCGCCACGGCCAGCATCACGGCCGCGAGCAGCGCAACGGCCAGCATCGCTTCGATCAGCGACGTGCCGCGCATTGCGTTGCGCATCGCGCTCACGCTGCCTCGCAGCGGCCGGCGACAACCCGCGCCCGGCCGCCTGCCGCGATCCGCACGCAACGCGAGGCACGCGCGTCGTCAGCCCCCGGCACGTCGCGTCGCGGACGCAATTCGAAACGCCGGATGCCACCGATTGCCTGACCGACCGGCGGTGCGAATGCGAGATCGTGCGCGGCCCCCGTGACGGCCACTTCGGCATCGCGCGGATAACGACGCAGCACGCGCGAGCGCCCATCGACCTGCCCGCTGACGATCCAGTCGCACGACCATTCGGCCGGATCGCATCGCTCACCGGCACGCAGACACGTGCCGCCGCTCGCGGCCCGGCACAGCGTGACGCGCACGCCGAGACGCGTCGCCTCGGTACGTGCAAACGACAGCGCACCGAGCAACGCGCGCGAGCGTGCGTCCACGCGTTCGCGCATGCGCCACTGGTCGAACGCCGGCGCCGCATAGAGCGCGAGCCCGGCCGCCAGCGAGATGGCGACCATCAGCTCGACGAGCGTGAACCCGCCCGAGCGTCGCAACACATTTTTCAGGGGTTGAGCGTGCAGTCCCATCGCAGCCGTCCTTCGCCAAGGTGATGCGACGACTGTAGCGATGCGTGCGGACGCACGCCATTTGCCGAATGGCCGACTGGCGGCATGCGATCGCGACCGACACAATCGGCGCGAACTGACCCAACGGAGAAGACGATGAACGGACGCAGCGCGTCAGCGCTTACGCGGAGTCTTGGCGGGAGAGGCGCGACGGAACTCTTCGATCACGTCGGCAAATTCGGAAACGTCCTCGAACTGGCGATACACCGATGCGAAGCGGACATAAGCGATCGTATCGAGGCCGCGCAACTCGTTCATCACGAGTTCGCCGAGCTTCTCGCTACGCACTTCGCGCTCGCCAGTCGCGAGCAGTTGATACTCGATGCGAGCGACCGCCGCATCGATCGCGTCGGCAGCAACCGGCCGCTTGCGCAGCGCGAGTTGCATGCTGGCGACGATCTTGCGACGGTCGAATTCCGTGCGGCTGCCGTCCTTCTTCACGACGAACGGCAGGGACAGCTCGACCCGCTCGTACGTCGTGAAGCGCTTGTCGCAAGCCGAGCAGCGACGGCGCCGCCGGATCGCGGCGCCATCTTCGGACACGCGCGAGTCCACGACCTGCGTGTCGTCGTGCCGGCAGAACGGGCAGCGCATCGTCGATCAGCGATAGACCGGGAAACGCTTGGTCAGCTCGGCGACCTGCGCGCGCACACGCTCGATCGTCGCTGCATCTTCCGGGTTGTCCAGCACGTCCGCGATCAGGTTGCCCACCTGTTCCGCTTCCGCCGGACCGAAGCCGCGCGTCGTCATCGCCGGCGAGCCCAGGCGCACGCCGCTCGTCACGAACGGCTTTTCCGGATCGTTCGGAATCGCGTTCTTGTTCACCGTGATGTGCGCAGCACCCAGCGCCGCTTCCG
>NZ_JAAGPP010000062.1:0-48492 GCF_017104975.1 Burkholderia sp. Ac-20344 | reverse complement strand
GTTCGAGCGCGCGGCCGCGAGCCACGGCGCCGGCGTGCGCGGCATCGTGCGGCTCTCGGCCAGCGACGTGATCGCCGTCGAAGTGCTGCCGCCGATTCTCGCGCAATTGCGGCGCAACCATCCGGGGCTCGTCATCGAACTGGTGCCGACCGACCGCATCCAGGACGTGCTCAAGCGCGAGGCCGACATCGCGGTCCGGATGGCGCCGCCCGCGCAGGAAGCGCTCGTGGCGCGGCGCATCGGCGAAATCGACATCGGGCTGTTTGCACGCGACGACTACCTGGCGCGCAACGGCGCGCCCGCGACGATCGACGAACTCGCGCATCACGCGCTGATCGGTTTCGATACGGTCACGCCGTTCATCCGCTCGGCGGGGCGCGGCATGCCGCTGTGGAAGCGCGATGCGTTCGCGCTGCGCACCGACAGCAACCTCGCGCAGCTCGCGATGATCCGCGCCGGCTACGGGATCGGCTTCTGCCAGACCGCGCTCGCGAAACGCGACGCGCGGCTCGTGCGCGTGCTGCCGGACGGGCCCGCGATGCAGCTGGAAACCTGGGTCGTGATGCACGAGGACCTGCGGACGAGCCCGCGCTGCCGCGCGGTGTTCGATGCGCTGGCCGACGGGCTGCGTGCGTACGTGAACGGCGAAGCCTTCGAATAGACGATTCGCGGCGACAACCACGGACGAAATGGGCGAATCGCCCGAACCGCACTACTCGTAGATTTTTCCGGCGAACAGGATGTCCGCCATGCGCCGCCACGGATTGTCGGGCACGTCGTAAAAGCGCAGCCCTTCCTCCGACGCCTCGGCCCAGTCGACCATCGCGTCCAGGTATTCGCCGATCGAGCGGTTTTCCCAGCCGAGCGCGGCATGCGCATACGGCGACGGCGGCACGTCGGCTTCGAGCTGGCGCTCCTTGTTCCAGTCGTGGCCGAGCACGCGCAGGAAATGGATCAGCGAGCGTTCGTCGACCACGCGCTCCAGCGCATCCTGCAGCTTCGCGGCCATCTGGCGTTGCAGTTCGTCGTTCATTTCTTGTCTCCTGGCGCGCCTCTCAGGTACGCGCCGCCGCATGTCGTGCGGCCCGGTTTTACATCAGCAATTGCCGCGACAGCACCTCGCGCGCCTGCGTGACGGTTTCGCGTTCGCCCGGCATCGGCGGCGTCAGCGAAAACACCGCGTCGGGCAGCGGCGGCAGCCGGTATTTCGCGCCGAGCCGCATCAGGCCCTCGCCGATCGCCGACGCGCACAGGCAGCCCACACCGAGCCCCGCCGCCAGCATCGACTGCAGCCCGGCCACCCCCGACGCGCTGTGCACGAGCCGGTACGGCGTGTGCTGCTCGTCGAGCGAGCGCACTGCGACCTGATGCATCATGCAGTCGTCCGGCAGCAGCACGAGCGGCAGCGGCTCGGGCAACGGCTCGGCGAGCGCGGGCGATGCGACCCACGACAGCGGCTCGCGCCGCAGCACCCAGCGCGTATCGGCCGACGCCGGCCGGAACGGCCCGCTCGACAGGTTCATCACCACGCCGAGATCGACCTGCCCGCGCGCGTGCGCGGCCTCGATATCGGCGCTCTTCATCGCGCTGACGTGCAGGCTCAGCTGCGGGTAGCACTCCCTCAGCCGCGCGAGCAGGCCCGCGACTTCGTTGGTCCGGTAGTAATCGGTGATCGCGACGCGCAACTCGCCCTTGATCGCCTGCCCGCGCACTTCGTCGAACGCGGCCTCGTTCAGCGCGACGATGCGCCGCGCGTGCTGCAGCAGCCGCGAGCCGGCCGGGGTCGGCTCGACCCCGCGCTTGCTGCGCACGAACAGCGGCACGCCGGCGCGCGATTCGAGCTTGCGCACCTGCTCGCTGACCGTCGACTGCGACAGGTGCAGCAGCGGCGCGGCGGCCGTCAGGCTGCCGGCGTCCGCGACCGCCGCGAAAGTACGCAACTGATCCAGGTCGAAACCGCGCATCGCCATTCTCCATCCATCGAATAACCCGATGGATGCTACCACCAATTCCCGCTTTTCCGATTCATAGCCACCATCCAGAATGGGGGTCAATCGCCCTTCCCGGGCCGAACCGGCGCTCCCTGCGTCGTGCCCGGCCTGAATGCGGCCCTCATTCCTTCGGATTTGCTTCCATGACGAACGACACCCTTGCCCCCTGCGTGCCGGCCGGCACGGCTGCCGCGGCGACGCCGCGCAGCCACCACGGCTGGGCGCTGGTGGTCCTGCTGGTTGGCGCGATTCTGCCGCCGCTCGACTACTTCATTGTGAATCTCGCGCTGCCGGCCATCCGCGACGGCATCGGCGCGCGCCCGGCCGAGCTGCAGCTGGTCGTGTCGGCGTACGCGTGCGCGAACGCCGTCGTGCAGATCGCCGGCGGCCGGCTCGGCGACCTGTACGGCCGCAAGCGCATGTTCATGATCGGGATGGCCGGCTTCGTCGTCGCGTCGACGCTGTGCGGGCTCGCCGGCAGCGGCGCGGTGCTGGTCGGCGGCCGCGTGCTGCAGGGCCTGTTCGCCGCGATCCTCGCGCCGCAAGTGCTCGCGACGATCCGCAGCGTGTTCAGCCCGCAGGAGCAGGTGCGCGTGATGGGCTTCTACGGTTTCGTGTTCGGCCTCGCGGCCGTGATCGGCCAGCTCGGCGGCGGTGCGTTGATCAGCCTGCATCCGTTCGGGCTCGGCTGGCGCGCGATCTTCCTCGTCAACCTGCCGATCGGGATCCTGGCGCTGATCGGCAGCTGGCGCTTCATCCCGGAAAGCCGGCCGCCGCGCGGCCAGCGCGTCGACGTGCCCGGCATGGCGCTGCTGTCGCTGTTCCTGCTGATGCTCGTCTACCCGCTCACGCATGGGCGCGAGGCCGGCTGGCCGCTGTGGATGGTCGCGTGCCTCGTCGGCGCGCTGCCGATGCTCGGCGCGCTGCTGGCGGTCGAAGCGCGCCGCCTCGCGAACGGTCACGATCCGCTGCTCGACGTGCGCCTGTTCCGCAATCCCGTCGTCGCGCTCGGGCTCGTGCTGGCGTTCCTGTTCTACACGCTGAGCGCGTTCTTCCTGAGCTACGGGATCTACCTGCAGGGCTGCCTGAACTGGTCGCCGCTCGCGTCGGGGCTCGCGATCCTGCCGCTCGGGCTCGGCTTCCTGTCGAGCCCGCTGCTGATGCCGCGGCTCGTCGGCCGGTTCGGCGGCTATCGCGTGCTCACGCTCGGTTTCGCGATGCTCGCGGCCGGCGTCGCGACGGCCGCCGCGCTGGCCGGTGCAGCCGCGCCAGGCCCCGGCTTCTACGCGGGGATCGCGGCAATCGGGATCGGCCAGGGCCTCGTGCTGCCGTCGGTCGTGCGGATCGTGCTCGCGGAAGTCGACACGGCGCGCGCGGGGGTCGCCTCCGGCATGGTCACCGCGATGCTGCAGATCGGTGCGGCGGTCGGCGCGGCCACGCTCGGCGGCGTGTTCTTCGCCCGGCTCGGCGCGCATCCGGCCGCGCTCGATTATGTGCAGGGCTTCAGGACGTCGATGTTCGCGCTGACGGCCGTGCTGCTCGTGTGCGTCGCGCTGTCGGCCACGCTCGGGCCGCTGCATCGGCGGCTGCATGCGGGCACGTAAGCGGAACGGGAATCGCAGTAACGGCAGGGTCTGAAGCGGAAACGGCACAGGTGCGAGTGCAGCCGCTCGCCGGCATCCGGCTCACGCGTGATGCTTGCGTTGCGCGTGGCGCGCTTCCCATTCGGCCAGCTCGACGCGATAGCGCGCAAGCGCTTCGTCGTAGAGATCGAAGACGCACGGCGAGCAGCCGCTGTTGCAGCAATCTTCCAGTTCGGGTTGGATAGGCGGGGTCGGACGGGGATCGTCGACGGACGATTCCGGAGAGGCAGTGTTGGGCACGGCGAAAATCGAATGAAGAGACGTGTTCAGTATAAGCGGATGCTGCACGGCATGCGTGCCGCGCCGGCCATTCCACGTTGCGTCATATCCCCGGAATCGTCACCTGGTCGTGGCGAATCCGGACCTCGCGCGTCCATGCATCGATTTCGGCGATCACCTCCGCAAGCGCGGCGCAGCTCGCGTCCAGACGGTCGACGAAACCCTGCCGCGCATCGCGGAAGACGAAGCCGAGCCGGTCGCGTGCCGTCGTTCGCTGCACGGCGTCGCCAAGCATCTTGCGCGTGTCGTCCCGCTCGTCGACGATCCGAAGCCAGTCCCGCATACCGCACTGCTGATCGAGATCACGGCCGTGGCCGAAATTCCGCTGGCGCGGTTTCGCCGGCCAGCATCGCGCGCGTGACTCGGCGGTACGACATCGCGCTGTATAACGCGCCGGCCATAGCATTCCCGACCGGCGCGCCTGCTCGCAACCCGCGCGCTTACTTCACCGGCGCACCCGGCTTCGCGGCGCCCGCGCCCGCCTTGTCGGCCAGCGGCTGCCACGCGGCACCGAGCGAATACCAGTCGACCCGGCGCGTGAGCGTCATGATGCCGGCGAGGATCGCGAACAGCAGCAGCGAACCGAGCATCAGCGCGTTGTCTTCCGACAGCAGCAGGCCGTAGAGCGCCGCGTACAGCACCGCGAGCAGCGCCGCGAACGTCGCGCCGCGCTTCACGCTGTGCAGCACGAACGACAGGTAGAAGCCGAGCAGCCCGATGCATGCGCCGCTCGCCGCGAGATACGCATACGCGAACTTGATGTGTTCGGACAGGCTCAGCAGCAGCAGGAAGAACAGCGCGAGCGACAAGCCGACCAGCGTGTACTGGATCGGGTGGATGCGCAACCGCTTCACGAGCTCGTACATGAAGAAACTCGCGAACGTGAGCATCACGAACAGCGCGCCGTACTTCGTCGCGCGTTCGGCCTGCAGATAGACGTTCACGGGTTCGATCACCGACACCGACGCCATTTCGATCGCACCTTCCCCGTTGCCGGATGCGATCTGCTCGCGCGCCTTCGTGTTGAACGACGTCACGCGCCAGTTGCCGGTGAAGCCGTGCGCATCGACCGTGCGGTTGTTCGGCAGGAACGCGCCGTCGAAACTCGGATGCGGCCACGTCGACTTCAGCGAGAAATCGTTCTGGTCGCCCACCGGCGCGAACGCGACGGAATCCGCGCCGCGCAGCGGCAGGTCGATGCTGAACGGCACGGCCGCTCCCGCGCTTGCGTCCGCCAGCGCCGCGAGATCGACGTTCGCATGCACACCCTGGCGCAGGCTGTCCAGCCGCGTGCCCTGCTCGACGTCGAAGCGCGCACCGCCGATCCGCAGGTCGGGCTGCGCGGTCAGCCCGCGAATGTCGCCGATGCCGATCGCGACATAGGCATCGTCGACCTTGAAGCTCACGTGGCCGTCCGCCTGCGGCAGTTTCTTCAGGTCCGGCAACGGCAGCGTGCCGGTCAGCCGGCTTGCGAGCTCGTACACCAGCGCCTTGTGGATGCCGCGATAGCGGACGCTGGTCGTCAGCGTGCCGTCCACGTTCAGCGTCTTCGGAAACACGAGCAGGCGTCTGGTCTCGCTTCTCAGGCTCGTCTTCGGTGCGCCGCGGGCCGGCGTATCGTCACGCACGCGCGTGACTTCGGTGTAATGCACGACGAGCACGGGCCCTGCCACCGTCTGCGGCCCCGCATAGCTCGACCAGATGCTCTGCAGCGCGTCCATGCGATACGCGGAGCGTTCCTGCACGATGCTTTGCACCATGTGCAGCGGGATCAGGATCAGCAGCGCGAGAAACGCGGTGATCGCGAATTTGAACAACAGGACTCGATTCATGGCCGACAGGTACCGAAGTAGAAGGGTACGGTCAGCATGAGCGGCCCCGGTGAAGGGCGATTGAAGCGGGTGTGAAGCGAATGTGAGGCGAATGTGAGGCGAACGTGAAGCGCGGTCAGCCCGCCGACGGCAGCGTGAGCGTCGCGCACGCGCCGCCTTCGTCACGGTTCGCGAGCGCGACCTGGCCGCGATGCAGCATCGCGACTTCGCGGACGAAACACAGCCCGAGGCCCGTGCTGCGATCCTGCCCGTCGGGGCGCGGCAGCGAATAGAAGCGCTCGAACACGCGCGCCAGTGCGTAGTCGGGCACGCCGGGGCCGTCGTCGGCCACGCGCACGATCGCGACGTGCGCCCTCCCCGCCGGCTGCCGTTCGAGCGCGATGCGGATCGTGCTGCCCCGCGGCGCGAAATCCAGCGCATTGTCGAGCAGGTTGCCGAGCGCCTGGCGCAGCAGGAACGGATCGCCTTCGACGACCGCCGGATCCGCCGCGTCGATCGCCAGGTTCACGCCGCGCTGCCGCGCGCGCGGCTCGATATCGTCGACGAGCTGTTCGAGCACCGGCCGCAGCGCGACCGGTTCGCGCACCGACAGGCGCTGCTTCTGCTCGACTTCGGCGAGTGCGAGCAGCTTGCGGATCATCTGTTCGAGGCGGCCGGCCTGGCGGCGGATGTTCTCGGTGAAGCGCCGGCGGTTCGCGACCGGCATCTCCTCCTGCAGCAGTTCGGCCGCGCCGCTGATCGCCGCCAGCGGGCTTTTCATCTCGTGCGTGAGCGTGTGGATGTAGGTCTCGACGTACTGCCGGTCCTCCAGCCGCTGATGCATGCTTTCCACCGCGCGCCCGAGCTCGGCCAGTTCGCTCGCGCCCTGCAGCGGCATGTCGGCCCGCTCGCCCGCCGCGATCGCGCGCGCATAGCGCTGCAGGCGCCGCAGCCCGACCACCAGCCACCATGTGCACGCGACGCCGATCAGGATCGCGCCGCCCATCAGCAGCGCGCCGTACAGCATGATCTTGCGCTGGCTGCGCGCGATGAACGGCGCGACCGTCTGGTTCGGCTTCGCGATCGTCAGCACGCCGATGATCTCGTTGCCGCGCCGGATCGGCGCCGCCACGTGCATCACGGTGCTGCTGTCGTCGTTCGGATCGCTGCGCGTGCTGCGTGCGCCGTATTCGCCGCGCAGCGTCCGGTACACGTCGTTCCAGCGCGAATAGTCCTGCCCGACCGCGCGGCCGGTCGAGTCGTAGCGCACGATGCCGTGCGCATCGGTGATGTAGAGACGGTAGCCGATCGCGTTCTTTTGCACGCCCCACACGTTCGCGCTGACCGGGCGTTCATGCAGTTTCGAGAGCTGCCGCGCGAAAGCGCCGTCGGCGATGTGGCCGTTCGCCATGTCGTCGGCGGCCAGCGTCGCGAGCACTTGCGCGGTATCGACGAGCGTGTCCTCCATCGCCTCGCGCACGCCGGGCTTCACCTCCTGCACGAACACGCGCAGCGTGATCAGCGCGGCCAGACCGACGATCAGGAAAAAGCCGAAGAAGATGCGCAGGCCGATGTGCATGGGCGGTGCAGTCGTTACGGTTGCAGCGAATAACCCATCCCGCGATGCGTGCGGATCGGGTCGCGCTCGGGGGCGATCGCGCGCAGCTTGGCGCGCAGCGTCTTGATGTGCGTGTCGACCGTGCGGTCGGCCGAATCGAATGCCTCGTGCCACACGAGGTCCATCAACTGCTCGCGCGAATAGATGCGCCCGGGATGCCGGACCAGCAGCGCCAGCAGCCCGAATTCGTAGCGCGTGAGGTCCAGCGCGTGGCCGAGCCACACCACGCGCGCGCCATCCGTATCGAGCGTGAAACCCGGTGCGATCGTCTCGACTGGTGCCGGCGCAGGTGTCGATTCGGGTGCGGCCGTCCGATGGAAACGCCGCAGGATCACGCGCACCCGCGCGGCCAGCTCGCGCGGCGAAAACGGCTTGATCACGTAATCGTCGGCGCCGATTTCGAGCCCGACGATCCGGTCGATTTCGTCGTGCCGCGCGGTCAGGAAAATCACCGGCACGTCGGAGAACGTACGCAGCCGCCGGCACACCTCGAAGCCGCTGAGATCCGGCAGGCCGACGTCGAGCACCACGAGATCGAAGCGCGCATCGCGCAGGCGGTCGAGCGCCGCCTGCCCGAGCGTGCAGTGGACGGTCTGCATGCCGTCGGTGCCGAGGGCATAGATGATCGTGTCCGCGATCGCCATTTCATCTTCGACGATCAGGATATGGGGCTGATGCATGGTCTCTGGCTGGGCTCGCGCAATCCGGTGCGACATTGTACGCACGGCCGGCCGCGGCGCGAGCCCCTGCCCGCCGCGCTATGCCACGCGGCCCGTCACCGGAATCGACGCGCCCGTGATCGCCTGCGCGTCGGCCGACAGCAGGAAGCCGATCGTCGCCGCGATCTGCTCCGGCCGCACCCAGCGCGTGAAATCCGCGTCCGGCATGTCCGCACGGTTCGGCGGCGTATCGATGATGCTCGGCAGGAGCGCGTTCACCGTCACGCCGCGGTCGAGCAGTTCGGCCGCCAGCGCCTCGGTGAGCCGCGCGACGCCGGTCTTCGCGGCCGCGTAGGCGCCCATCCCCGTGCCGGCCTTGAATGCCGCGCCGGCGCCGATGTTGACGATGCGCCCGGCCGGGCTCGCCAGCAGGTGCGGCAGCGCGGCCTTCGATGCGTTCAGCGCGGTCTTCACGTTCAGTTCGTACATGCGGTCCCACGTGGCGGCGTCGCCGTCGGCGATCGTCTGCCACACGAACGCGCCCGCGATGTTCAGCAGCGCGTCGACCCGGCCGAATTCACGCTGCACGGTATCGAGCGCCTGCACGGCGGCCTGCGGATCGACGAGATCGATGCCGCCGATGCGCAGCGCGTCGGCCGGCACGCCGGGCAGCGCCTGCGCCGCCGGGGCCGTGCCGCGGCCGATCAACGCGACGCGTGCGCCGCGCTCGCCGAGCCACGCGGCCGTCGCGACGCCCAGATGGCCGAATCCGCCGGTGATCGCGACTGCCTTGCCTTTGAGATCGTGTTCCATCGATGTTTTCTCCTGGATCGAGGGTTGCTTGATGATGCGTGTTGATGGGTCATGCCGGCCGCGGCATGCGTGCGCGACCGGCAATTCGCCACAGCGTAGCGCCGTTCACGCATCCGTGCGCACGGCGACGAGGCTGCGGCGGCGCAGTTCCTCCGTCGTTTCGCCCTGGTTGTCCGGTCGCCAGCCCGGCGGCGGCAGCACGAAGCGGATCGCGGTCCACACGTCGCGGGCCGTTGCGACGTCGCGGGCAAGGCTCGCCCAGTGCTCGAGCTCGACGACGAACGGATTGCGCGAGCGGATCGGCGTGACGAGGCCGAAACGGCACGGCTCGTCGGCGGGATAATCGGCAAGCTCGCGACCCTCGTGAGCGGATCGTCCGCCGACGTGCATCGCCAGCAGAGCGCGCTGAAGATCCGCGAGCAATTCGCCGACGCACTCGTGCACGAACTCCGGTCGCAAGGCATCCCCGCGCTGCGCGGCCCGATGCCCGACGGCCGCGACGCGCTGGTGGTCGAAGGCCGGTTCGAGTCGATCGACGCCGGCCACCGCCGCCGCCGCACGCTGATCGGGCTCGGTGCGGGCAAGCGCGAAGTAAAGGCATCGGTCACCGTGTGCTGTTCCCGCCGACGCATGGCGCGCCGCAGCCGCTCGGCACGTTCTCGTCCAGCGCGAACAGCGGCCACCTGCCCGGCATGGTGGAAACCGCCGGCGCGGCGAGGCGAGGCGGCCGCCTCGCAACGTCGGCAGCGGTTGGCGCCGGCCTGCATGGCGTGTCGGAAGCGAAGCACGACACGGTGGCGTCCGATACCGACTGCCTCGCGCGCTCGATCGCGAAGCAGATCGCCACGCAGAACGCAGCGAACGCGTGGCTGCCGACGGCGTCGGCAAGCTGACGCGTCAGGCCGCCGGCTGCGCGGCCCGGCGGGCACGCAGGCGAGCGGCCGGGCATAATGCGCGAGACCGGCCCGACGCCACGCGCCGCGGCCGCGCCGGGCCACCCGACGGCCCGTGCCATTTCCGTCCCGAATCCTGAACCTCAACCCGTCAATTCCATGCAAGTACTCGTCGTAGGAACCGGCAAGCTGGCCAGCGAGCTGCTCGACGCACACCGGCTCGACCCGGCAACCTGTCGCGTGATCCCCTGGTCGGACAGCGCGCGCAACGACGCGCAGCGTAGCGACGACCGAATGATCGTCGTGCATGCCGGTTCCGGCCGCGAGCTCCCCGCCGTGATCGCATTCTGCGAGGCCACCGCATCGCCGCTCGTCGAGCTGTCGACCGGCTCCGTGCTCGAAACCGGCTCGCATGCTTTCCCGGTCGTGCTGTGTCCGAACACGAACATCCTGATGCTCAAGTTCATGAGCATGCTGGAAACCAGCGGCCACCTGTTTCACGACTGCCGGATCAGCCTAACGGAGTCCCATCAGGCCGGCAAGACGTCCGTCCCCGGCACGGCCGTCGGGATCGGCCAGTCGCTCGGCGTGCGGCCGGCAGACATCCGCTCCGTACGCGACCCGGACGTGCAGCGCAGCGAATTCGCCGTCACCGACGATCAGCTTGGCCGCCACGCGATTCACCGGATACGCATCGACGACGGTGCATGCAGCCTGCAGTTCGAATCGCGCGTGGTGGGTGCGACACCTTACGCGGACGGCGTGTCGCGCATCGTCGACGCCGTCCGGCAGCACGACCTCGAGCACCGCCGCTATTCGATCGTCGAGTTCATCCGCAACGGCTGGCTGTAGTCGCGGCGAGACGCGGCGAGACGCGGCGGGCGACACGCGCGCGCCGCGTCGCAGACGTTTTTTGCGCAATGCAAGAAGGGGGGCGGTGCTGATTTGCGTGGATGCCGTCGATCGCCCGATCCGCGACGTCCGGGCCGCCATGAATCTCGCCGACCGGCACCCGACGTCCCGCATCGGCGGCGGTCAAGATCACGCCAGCCGGCTTCGCCGCCACGGCCGCTCGATAAATTCGACGAGCCATCCCCCTTTCGCATTCGCTGGTAAGTTATCGGACGAAGTCCATTCGCAGAGATGGCGCGCGAATCACCGCCGACGTCAACGTCTGAACTGCTACCGTCGACATCCCCCCGACAGGAGAACAACCGATGACCCGCCCCGATTTCATCAAGCACTGGACCGAGCTCGAAGAACCGGAAGCGCATCGCTATCGCGGCGACACCGAGCCGATGGCGCTGGACGCTCCGCTTTCCGCCGCGCTCGGCATCACGCGTATCGGCATTCATCACGTGCGGCTTCTGCCGGGCCGGCGGACCTCCTATCCGCATGCCGAAAGCACCGAGCAGGAGTTTGTGTACGTGCTCGAGGGCAAGCCCGATGTCTGGATCGACGGCGTGCTTTACCCCGTTGCCGAAGGCGAGTCCGTCGCGTTTCCGGCGGGCACCGGAATCTGCCACACCTTCATCAACAACACGCAGGACGAAGTCCGGCTGATGGTGATCGGTGAACGTCCGCGCGACGACAACCGCATCCGCTACCCGATGAACGACGCGTATGAGCTGACCCGCGCGGACCGCTGGGTGGACTGGCCCGCCAGGCCGCTCGGGGACCATAACGGAATGCCGGACTGACGCCTGCGCAGATGCCCTCGGCGGAACACGCCGAACCTGCTGCGCGAGCTCGCAGCAGGCCGACGAGGCTCCCCCGTTCCGCCGGTCGTTACCCGGTCAACCGTCACTCGCTGCCAAGCACCGCTCCGCTCTCGGGCAACGTCGCACCGCCGTCGACGACGATCGTCTGCCCCGTGATGTACGCGGCATCGGCCGATGCGAGAAACAGCATCGCGTTCGCGATATCTTCCGGCTCGCCCATCCGCGCGAGCGGAATGTCGCGCGCGATCTGCGCCGCGACCGACGCGCCGCCGAGATTGCCGGCCGCCGGCGTGCGGATCATTCCCGGCTCGACGCCGTTCACCGTCACGTTGCAGCGCGCGAGCTCCAGCGCCGCCGCGCGAATGAAGCCGTTCACGCCGGCCTTCGACGCCGCGTAGTGCGCAAGCCCCGGATACACGACGCGCGGCCCCGTCACCGACGACGTGACGAGCAACCGCCCCGCGCCCGCCCGCTCGAATGCCGGCAGCGCGGCCTGCGCGAGCCAGAACAGCGCCGACAGGTTGACCGACAGCGTGCGATCGAGCGTCGGCTCGTCGATCTGCGTGAACGGCGTCAGTGGAAAATACGCGGCATTGTGGACGACGGCATCGAGCCGGCCGCCATCGCGCTCGACCGCCGCAACCAGCGCGAACAGCTCGTCACGGCTCGCGGCGTCCACCCGATAGGCGCGCGCCACGCCACCCGTGCTCGCGAGCGCGTCGGCCTGCGCGGCGGCGGCCTCGCCGTTCAGGTCGGCGAGCGCGACGAATGCGTCGGATTCCGCGAAGCGGCGTGCGATCGCCGCGCCGATCCCCTGCGCGGCGCCCGTGACGAGCACGACGCGCCCGCTGAAATCCGCACGCAGGCGGCCGCCGCACGGCACGGCACTCATCGCTGCGCGTCGCCGTCGAGCGGATGCACGGTGTCGTTCAGCACCTGCGCATGAGCGCCGATCGGGAAGTTCGACAGCGTGCCGAAATCGCCGCCCTGATAACCGAAGATCTTGCCGTCGGTCTTGCGCTGCGCGAGGTCGATCAGCACGACGCCGAGCGTCGGCACCACCTTTTCTCGCCACACGAACAGATACAGTTCATCTGCAATCCTGAAGTAATGGCAGCGGTCGACATCGGCCAGTCCGCCTTCGACACCCTGCAGGCACTGCCACGCGTAGAAGTTCTCGTTCAGGTAGATGTGCTCGTAGCATTCGGTCGGGCTGTAGCGGTACATCGTCCGCTTGCCGATCAGCTCGCGCGTGGGCCCGTGCAGCGGCCCCGGTTGCGTGTGACCGCCGAGCGTGCCGTGCCGGAACCCGGCCTCGACGCCCGTCAGCGGCAGCCCGCGCGCAACCCGCGTGAACGCGTCGATGCGCGTATCGGCTTCGGTCGGCAACGTGCCGACGACCGACGTCCACACGCCGCTGTCGAGATCGATCACGAGACTGGCCGACGTCGCGCGGGCCGCCGAATCGATGTAGTCGACGAAGTACAGCCCGTCGCGCAGCCGCGTCACGCGGCACGGCTCGCGGCCGCCCGTGTCGGTCGCCGCATCGCGCCACTGCAATGCGCCGGGCTCGAACGTATAGACGCGCCACGCACCCGATGCGTCGCCGAGCGCAAGCGTCCGCCCGGCGAGCGCGTCGACGGATGCGAGGAGGTTCGCCTCCGGCGCGAAGCCGTCCGCGAGCGCGCCAACCTGAATGAATACCGGATCCTGTCGTTCCACCTGCCGTCTCCCGCGCAGCTTCAGGCCCGGCGGGCCGTGTACGCTGCTCATGTGCACATGGTGCGGGTTGCGCGCGCCGCGCGGTATCGGCCAAAAGGATGAAGGGCGCGCGGCGCCGGAACGCGCTAAAGTGCACGAAATCCGCGCCGCGACCGGCGCGAGGAGCGTACATGCACCGCGTCACCCACTACCGACGGACCGGCGAAGGCATCGAGGCAATCAGCCTCGAATCCGACCGCGCGTTTCCGCGCCACGCGCACGACGAATTCGGGGTCGGCGTGATCGTCAGCGGCGCGCACCGGTCGTGGAGCGGCCGCGGGCAGGTCGACGCACTGGCCGGCGACGCGATCATGGTCAACCCGGGCGAGATGCACGACGGCTCGCCGATCGAGGCCGGCACGGGCCGGCGCTGGCGGATGCTGTACCTCGCGCCCGCGCTGGTCGCAGGCGTCGCGGCGGAAGAAGGCCTCGGCGGCGTCGAGCTGGCACATCCGGCGGTGCGCGACGCACGGCTCGCGGCCGCGGTGAGCCGGTTGCATGCACGCATCGTTGCGGGGGAATCCCAGCCGCTTTCCCGTGACGAAGCGCTCGTGATGCTCGTCGCCGGGTTGCTCGCGCGGCACGCGAACCGCACACTGCCGGCGGCGTGCGTCGCACCGGCGATCCGCATCGCCCGGGAGCGGCTCGACGCGGCGCCGGCTGCCCCCGTTTCGCTCGCCGAGCTGGCCGACCTGAGCGGCGTCAGCCGCTTCCAGCTGCTGCGCGGGTTTGCCCGCGAACTCGGCATCACACCGCATGCCTACCTGATCCAGTCGCGCGCGCGGCTGGCGCGCGCGCTGCTCGCCAGCGGCCTGTCGATCGCCGATGCCGCGGCCGAAGCCGGCTTTGCCGATCAGAGCCATTTAACGCGTGCGTTCGCGCGCCAGTTCGGGATCACGCCGGGGCGGTTCACACAGGCCGTTTGACGCCACCGTCATCCCGCGCGACGGCCACCGCGCGCACAGCCGTCGAAGGCTGCGGCCACATCGACGGCAGCGGTAATGGTCGCCCCCTTGGCGCAAGCATGCCGAGTCCCGCGCACCGTGTTCGACACTCCGCACGCCTGCAATTTCGTTCAAGACGCGCACTGCCGCCGTACGCGACGATGCGGCGCATGAAGACACGACTGATTGGCTATCTCTATCTCGCCGCCGCGATGACGGGCGTCGGCAGCACCGTCATCGCGAGCCGTCTCGCGGCCGGCGGCCTGCCGCCGTTCGCAGCCACGGCGCTGCGCTTCCTGATCGCGACACCCCTGCTGTTCGCGCTGATGCGCGTGCAGCGAATGCGCTGGCCACGCGTCTCCACGCGCGACGCCGTGCTGCTCGTCATCCAGGCGGCGGCGGGCGGTGTCGGTTATACGGTGCTGCTGATCTGCGGCACGAAACTGTCGTCGCCGCTCGATGCGGGCGTGATGCTCGGCACGCTGCCCGCGATGTCGACGCTGATCGCGGCCGTCGTGCTGCGCGAGCGCCAGACGCCGCGCGACTGGGCGGCCGCCGCGCTCGCAACGGCCGGCGTGCTGTTCGTCACGTTCGCGCCCGGCCAGGCCACGCCGTCACTCCGCGCGCTTGCCGGCGATGCGCTGGTGCTGGCCGCCGTCGCGTGTGAAGCGGTATTCATCCTGCTCAACCGGCGGCTTGCCGCACCGTTGCCGCCGCTGGCGCTGTCCACCGCGATGTCGGGCCTCGGCTTCGTGCTTGCACTCATACCGGCCGCGTTCGAATGGCGCGCGGCAGCAACCGGCTGGACCGTCGGCGCCGTGTCGGCGATCGCCTACTATGCGCTGGTGCCGACCGTGCTCGGCTACCTGTGCTGGTATGCGGGTTCGGCGCGCACGAGCGGCACCGAAGCCGCGCTGTTCACGGCGGTCGCGCCGGTTTCGGCCGTGCTGTTCGCCGTCGCGTTGTTCGGCGAAGCGCTCAACGGCACGCGGGTCGCCGGCATCGCGCTCGTCGTCGCGGGCATGCTCGTCGGCGCGGCGCGGCGGCGCGAACCGCCAACCGAAGCACACGATACGCACCCGGCGAATCCGGGTCGGCCGGCCAGCCCCGCGCCCACCGCGCAGACCGCCGCCGACTGACTCGCGCTCATCGCGTCGTTGCGGAAACGGCGGCGGCTCCGCTCCGCCGCATAGCCTGTCGATCCCCGCGTTCCCGCCACGCAGCCGGCGACTGTAGGAATGTGTCCGCGCCCCGCAAAATCGTTGCGCACCACCCCGCAAGATGCAATATTCGCGTGGCCGGGCCTTTGACAACCATCGAACGACAATCCGCCACGCAATGAACAGGAAGGAAGCCAAAACAAGAATCGCGGTGCTGCTGTCCGCGGGAACGAGGAAGGCCGACGCACTGGCCGAACTGTCCGGACAGGGGCTCAAGGATCGCGTGCTCGCGCACCTGATCGCGTCGCGCCCCGATCCCGAACGCTGCCGCAAGAACAAGCTGCACATCCGGATCCTGGTCGCGCTCGGCATCGCCCAGCTCGCGATCAGCCTCATGCTCGCGTACTACTTCTTCGCAACAGGCGCCGGCAACGGCCTCGTGCTGGTGTTCCTCGCATTGACCGTGCCGCTGTCGCTGCTGTTCATCTGGGGCTTTGCGACCAATCGTGTCGGCGCATATCACGCGTTCATCCTGCTGTCGCTGCTGCAGTTGCCGAAGACCGTCGCCGAGCTCGGACGCGATCCGTCGACCGCGCTGCCGAGCCTCGCGATCACGGCCCTGCTGGTGGGCTACGTGTGGTTCGTCCGCAACCGCCTGTTCCCCGACTACGGCTGGCTTACGCCGCGCAAGGTCGAAGGCCGTTACGCGTTCGTCGAGCACGCCTGACGCCACCGGCACCCGACCTCGGCCGCAAAAAAGGCGCCGGGCCGCCCCGCAATCGCGGGACGGCCCGGCGCCTTCTGCATTCCGGAACCGGTCGGCTTACTTGGCCTTTTCAGCCGTATCGCTGATCGCCTGGCCGCCCTTCGAAATATCCTGGCCCATGCCGGCGACCGTGTTGCAACCGGCAAGCGCGGCGGTCACCACCAGCAGCATTGCAGCAATCGTACGCGTCATTCTCATTCTCCTTCGAATCAACAAGCCCGTCGGGCGAATCGTATGTGGCGTGGTGCCCGGCAGGATGCGGGGCACGGGGCCTGACCTGATTATACGGAGACGGTCGCCGCGCGCCAGTACGAACCCGACGCATGCCATACGGGCCACACGGCCGGTTCGCGCAGATTTTCCTTGACTTCAACGCGCCAGCAACTAATATACGCACCGCGTATATTTTCCGTCAGGAGCCGCCGATGACCGTTCCCCAGCAAGCCTTCCTCCGCGACGCGATGCGCCGCCTCAACATGACCCGCGAAGCGTTCGCCAATCGCATCGGCGTCAGCCGGCGCGCGCTGGACACCTGGCTGTTGCCGGACGATTCGCAGGAATCGCGCGGGATGCCCGAGATCGTCGAGCGCTTCGTGTCGGAAATCGTCGAACGCTCGGCACCGGAAGGCGGCGGCTATACGCAAAGCGTAGAGAGCCAGGGGCTCGCCAAGCAGTTCTTTTTCGAAGGCAAACCGCAACTGCTGTCGGTCGACCAGTTCTCGCGGGAATCGGTCGAGGCGCTGTTCCGCGTGGCCGACGTGATGCAGCCGATCGCGCGCCGCCACAAGATTTCGCGCGTGCTGGAAGGCGCCGTGCTCGGCAACCTGTTCTTCGAGGCCAGCACGCGTACGCGCGTGTCGTTCGGTGCCGCCTTCTGCCGGCTCGGCGGCTCGGTGTGCGATACGACGGGCTTCACGTTCTCGTCGATGGCCAAGGGCGAATCGATCTACGACACGAGCCGCGTGATGGCCGGCTACGTCGACGCACTCGTGATCCGCCACCCGGAGAAAGGCTCGGTGGCCGAGTTCGCACGCGCAACCAACCTGCCCGTGATCAACGGCGGCGACGGCCCCGGCGAGCATCCGAGCCAGGCGCTGCTCGATCTCTATACGATCCAGCGCGAGTTCTCGCGGCTCGGCAAGATCGTCGACGGCGCGCACATCGCGCTGGTCGGCGACCTCAAGTACGGCCGCACCGTGCACTCGCTCGTCAAGCTGCTCGCGCTGTACCGCGGACTCAAGTTCACGCTCGTGTCGCCGCCGACGCTCGAGATGCCGGCCTACATCGTCGACCAGATCGCGACGAACGGCCATGTGATCGAGCAGACGACCGACCTCGCGGCCGGGCTGCGCGGCGCGGACGTCGTCTACGCGACGCGGATCCAGAAGGAGCGCTTCACCGATGAGTCGTTCGAAGGCTACACGCCGGATTTCCAGATCAACCAGGCGCTCGTCGATACGGTGTGCAAGCCCGACACGCTGATCATGCACCCGCTGCCGCGCGACAGCCGGCCCGGCGCGAACGACCTGTCGGTCGACCTGAACCGCGACCCGCGCCTCGCGATCTTCCGCCAGACCGACAACGGCATTCCGGTGCGGATGGCGATCTTCGCGGTACTGCTCGGCGTCGAGAACCTCGTCCAGCATTCGATGCGCGACGCGACGTGGCGCCCGCCTGCGTATCTCGGGCCGGAGGACGCGGTGTTTCACGGGGTCGATTGAGAAGGAACAGCCGGGGCGCGCCAGTCACGCGCCCCACGCTCAACGGAAAGCGCGCCGGGCAGCCCGGCGCGCTTTATTTTTTTGCGCGCGGTGGACAAGGCGAGCAATCGGCGCCTAGGACGCCCACGGATCGATCACCCGCAGGCCGACCGCCTCGAATGGCGCGACGTCGCGCGTCGCAATGATCAACCCGTTCGCCTCGGCCGTCGCGGCGATAAAGACATCGGCAGGCGAGATCGCACTGCCAGCGGAACGCGCACGCGCTCGAATGCTCGCATACGCTTTGCTCGCCGCATCGTCGAACGGCAGAATCCGGCCGCGAAACAGCGGCACGACGCGCTGCTCGATGCTTTGGTGAAGCCAGTCGCGCCTGCGCCCTTCCGGCAATGCCGCCACGCCGAAGCGCATTTCGGCAAGACTGATCGCAGCAAGAAACAGCGTTTCGACGTTTTGGCCATCAAGCCACTCGATCACGGCCGCGCTCGGCTCACGCCGCAGCGGCTCGGACATCACGTTCGTATCGACAAGGATCATTCGAAACTCACCGGGTCGGTTGGCGTCTTGTCGCGCTGAACGTCGGAATCGACGCCGCCCGCCTCGCGTCCGATTTCCGCCAGCAACGTCCCCAGCTTGAGCCTGCCACCCGGCAGAACGGCCTGCTCGAGGATGTCTCGCACCTCTGCTTCGGTGCTGCGCCCATGCTGGGCCGCACGAATCCGCAGCGCACGGTGCACTTCATCGGGCAGGTTTCGAACGGTAATCACGGGCATGATGCACCTCACCACATTTGCTTTCAATGCAGTCATATTAACACCTTGATGTCATGGCGGGCGATCCGCAACAACGCCACTCTACCCCGCCCGACAAGCCCGCCACACCTGGCCTTTCAGCCATCAACCACCATCCCGCAAGCCCACAACCACCCCGCCACATTCGCTAACAATTTCCCGACAAACGCGAACAAGAACGCTTCTCATTTATCGAGGAATTACATAGAATGCCGCCTGAAAACAAATCGTAATAATTCCCGGCGGCATGCACATTTCCGCAGCGCACCGCCCCGGGGCCACACCGCGAGGTCGAAGCGCACCATGAAGTCACGTCCCGACGAGCTGAAGCTCGGTAAATTCACCACCCTGTGCAGCGTGCTCGCCGCGAGCCCGGCGTTCGCGGCAGACGGCACGCCGCCGCCCGCCCCGGCCGGCACCGAGGGCCATCTCGCGCCGATCGAGGTTCAGGGCAAGGCCGAGCACAGCTACAAGGCCGACTTCTCCGCTTCCGCGAAATTCACCGCGCCGCTCGTCGACACGCCGAAATCCGTCACCGTGATCCCGCAGGAACTGATCCAGAACAGCGGCGCGTCGACGCTGACCGAAGCGCTGCGCACCGTGCCCGGCATCACGTTCGGCGCCGGCGAAGGCGGCAACCCGCTCGGCGATCGTCCGTTCATCCGCGGCTACGACACGCAGGGCAGCATGTTCGTCGACGGCATGCGCGACACGGGCGCCACGACGCGCGAGATCTTCAACACCGAGCGCATCGAGATCACCAAGGGTTCCGACGGCGCGTACGGCGGCCGCGGCGGCGCGGGCGGCAGCATCAACCTGATCACGAAGGCCCCGCACCTCGGCACCACCGCCGCCGCGAGCGCGGGCCTCGGCACCGACCGCTATCGCCGCTTCACGGCCGACGGCAACTGGCAGTTTGCCGATCACGCCGCGTTCCGCCTGAACCTGATGAGCCACAACAACGACGTCGCCGGCCGCGACGCGGTCAACAACGAGCGCTGGGGCGTCGCGCCGTCGATCGCGTTCGGCCTCGGCACGCCGACGCGCGTGACCGCGAGCTATTACCACCTGTCGACGGACGACATGCCCGACGGCGGCATTCCGTACTTCTACACGACGTCGAACAAGCCCGCGAACGTCGGCACGATCTATCCGGCGCCCGTCGATCGCCACAACTTCTACGGCCTGATCGACCGCGATTTCCGCAAGACCACATCGGACATCAGCACGATCAGGATCGAACACGACATCACGTCGTCGCTGACGATCCGCAACACCACGCGCTACACGGAATCGACGCAGGACTACATCTGGACCCAGCCGGACGACAGCCAGGGCAACGTGGTGAACGGCAAGGTCTGGCGCCGCAACAACAACCGCAACAGCTCGATCAACAGCCTCGCGAACCAGACCGAGCTGTTCGGCGAATTCCGCACCGGCCCGTTCAAGCACAGCTTCACGACCGGCATCGAGCTGTCGCGCGAATGGGGCAAGCGCGATTCGTACACGGTCGCGACCGACAAGGGCACGATCTGCCAGAAGGGCATCGGCGCGGCATCGGGCTACAACTGCACGAGCTTGTGGTCGCCGAACCCGAACGACCCGTGGGCCGGCTCGATCACGCGCAACAACGACTATGCGCATGCGCGCACCACGACGAAGTCGATCTACGGTTTCGACACGATCGAACTCACGCCGCGCTGGCAGGTCAACGCCGGCGTGCGTGTCGACGATTACTCGACCCGCTTCACCGACACCCGCGCCAACGGCGGCAAGACCACCACGCGCGACGACACGCTCGTGAACTGGCAGGCCGGCCTCGTGTTCAAGCCCGCGCAGAACGGCAGCATCTATGCGTCGTACGCGACGTCGTCGACACCGGCCGGCATGATGCTCGGCGAAGGCAGCGAAACGCAGTCGCTCACGCCGGGCCGCGGTGGTGTCGGCTCGAACGCCGATCAGCTGTCGCCCGAGAAGAACCGCAGCATCGAACTCGGCACGAAGTGGAACGTGCTGAACGACAAGCTCGCGCTGACCGCCGCGCTGTTCCAGATCGACACGACGAACGCACGCGTGACGCTGCCGAACAACCAGTACGCGATGGTCGGCAACAAGCGCGTGCAGGGTCTCGAGCTCGGCGTAGCGGGCCAGATCACGAAGCAGTGGCAAGTGTTCGGCGGTTATACGTACCTGAAGAGCGAACTGCGCGACAACGGCAAGGACAGCGCGAACAACGGCAACCGCTTCCCGAACACGCCGAAGCACAGCTTCACGATGTGGTCGAACTACGACGTCACGCCGAAATTCACGGTGGGCGGCGGCGCGTTCTACATGTCGGAAGTCTTCGGCGATCCTGCGAACCTGCGTGCCGTGCCGTCGTACTGGCGCTTCGATGCGATGGCGCAGTACCGGATCAACAAGAAGCTCGACCTGCAATTGAACGTGAACAACCTGTTCAACCGCACCTACTTCGACCAGGCGTATCCGGCGCACTACGCGTCGATCGCACCGGGCCGCTCGGCGTTCGTCACGCTGAACGCGCGCTACTGATCGATGGAGGCCGTGTCGCTGAAGGCGCTCGCGTCGGTTTCGCCGCGCGAGTTCGCCGACATCCTGGCCGGGCCGCCCGAGCGCGCCGCCGCGTGGGTCGCGGCGGCGGCCGACAACGGCATCGTCGATGCGCAGGCCGTCTACGGGCAATACCTGCTCGACGGGCGTGGCGTCGCGCGCGATCCGGCGGCCGCGTTCAACTGGTTCCGGCACGCGGCGCGGGCCGGCCACCCGATGGCGATGAACATGCTCGGCCGCTGCTACGAGTTCGGCTGGGGCACGGCCGCGTGTGCGCCGGTTGCCGTGTACTGGTACCGGCTCGCCGCGCAGGCGGGGCTCGACTGGGGCATGTACAACTACGCGACGGCGCTTGCGCTCGGCAACGGCGTCGACGAGAACCGCGCCGATGCGCTCGACTGGTTCCAGCGCGCGGCCGCGCTCGGCCATGCGAAGTCGATCAACCTGATCGGCGGCTTCTACGAGGACGGCTGGGTCGTACCGGTCGACCCCGACGCCGCGTTCGACCACTATCGCCGCGCCGCCGTTGCCGGCGATTTCCGTGGCCAGTTCAACCTTGCGCGGCTGCTCGCCGAGCGCGGGCGCATCGACGAAGCGCTTGCCTGGCTCGCGTGTGTGCCGGCCACCGCTACCCCCGCGTTCGTCGCGAAGATGCGCGCGTATCTCGCGTCGTCGCCGATCGACGCGTTTCGTGCGGCGGCGATGCAGTTGCAACCGCCGCAGCCGCAACCGCACTGCATGGAATCCGCATCATGATGCTTCATATCCCCGGCGTACTGACGAAAGCGCAGGTCGCGCAATGCCGCGAGTTGCTCGATGCAGCCGAATGGGTCGACGGCAATGCGACGTCCGGCACGCAGTCGGCACTCGCGAAACGCAACCGGCAATTGCCGGAAGGTGCGCCTGCCGCACGCGCGGTCGGTGACGCGATCCAGGACGCGCTGGCACGCCATCCGCTGTTCTTTTCGGCGGCGCTGCCGCTCAAGGTGTTTCCGCCGCTGTTCAATCGCTACGAAGGCGGCGAGACGTTCGGCACGCACGTCGACAACGCGATCCGGCTGCTGCGCGGCACGGATTTCCGCGTGCGCAGCGATCTGTCCGCGACGCTGTTTCTCGAAGAACCCGATGCGTACGACGGCGGCGAGCTGTGCGTCGAGGATACGTACGGCACGCATCGCGCGAAGCTGCCGGCGGGCGACCTCGTGCTGTATCCTGCGTCGAGCCTGCATCACGTGACGCCCGTGACGCGCGGCGAACGCGTCGCGTCGTTCTTCTGGATCCAGAGCATGGTGCGCGACGACGGCGACCGCACGCTGCTGTTCCAGCTCGATACGCAGATCCAGGCGCTTTCCGCCGAAAAAGGCGCGAAGGATCCGATGGTCATTTCACTGACCGGGATTTATCACAACCTGTTGAGGAAGTGGGCCGATGCGTAGCGGGAACGGGTAGCGCTGTCAGGCCGTGCCCCCTGCGCTTGCGTCACGCCGGAATCCATGACTAAAATGACCATCGTCAAATGACCATGCTCATATCATGATGCCGCACGACCCCGTATCGAAATCCGAATTCAAGGCTCGCGCACTCGAATACTTCCGGCTCGTCGAGGCGTCAGGCGAAAGCCTGATCGTCACCGATCACGGCAAGCCGACACTCGAAATCCGGCCGTATCGCGCACGCGAGGCTCAGCCATTGGACATATTGCGCGGCTCGGTCATGCGCTACGACAATCCTCTCGATCCGATTGCGGAAGATGATTGGGAGGCGTCGCGGTGATCGTGCTGGATACACATGCGTTGGTGTGGTGGGTGGCGGGCGATCCGTCACTCAGCAAGAAGGCGAGAAGCGCGATCGATCGCGCTCGGAGTGAAGGCGCGCTCGCCGCATCGGCGATTTCCGCGTGGGAGATTGCGATGCTGGTGCGCAACGACCGCCTCGCGCTGACGATGGACGTCGACGCGTGGCTGGCCACCGTCGCGCAGATCGACGGAATGCGCTTCGTGCCCGTCGATGCCGACATCGCCGCGAAATCCACCGACCTGCCCGGCACGTTCCACAAGGATCCGGCCGACCGCATGATCGTCGCGACCGCTCGACGGCTCGGCGCGCCGCTTGTCACGCGCGACGAAAAAATCCGTGCTTACGCGCACGTCAAGACGCTCTGGTAAGCGTCGGCCGCCCGCGGACCAAACCGCGACACATCCTCCGCCGGACTCTGGCATATTGGCGATTCGTCTGATAAAAACACCTCGGCCGGCCAGCCTCACCGCCGGCTCGTGGCCCGCAGTCGCTATCGCGCCACTTCATCCACTATCGTGATTTCGCTCTCCGATCCCGTTGTCCGGTCGATTGCCCTGCTGGAGTCGCACGAAGGGTTCGTCGATCTCGCAGGCTTCCATGACCGCATCGCCGTTGCGCCCGGCCCCGACGACGTCGCAAACACGAGCCCACATTTCCTGAAAGTGCGTCGTGGCGTGGCGAAACGGCTAATCGCCGCCGCGCAGACGCTACCTGACGGCCTGCGCCTGTAAGTCAAGGAAGGCTATCGCCCGCTGGCCCTGCAGCGCCGCTACTTCACCGGGCATCTCGCGCACCTGCGCCGGACGCTGAATCCGCTGCCGGACGAAGACGCGCTGGTCGCACTGACGAGCCGCTACGTCGCACCACCGGAAGTCGCCGCCCATCCGACGGGCGCTGCCGTCGACCTGGCGCTGATCTCGGCGGAAGGCATCGAGCTCGACATGGGTTGCATGCTCGACGCCACCGACCAGGAATCATCCGGCGCGTGCTACACGCACAACCCGTTCATCAGCCGGTCGGCCGCCGCCAACCGCCAGGTGCTGATCGCCGCGCTGACGGGCGCCGGCTTCACCAATTACCCGTCGGAATGGTGGCATTGGTCGTTCGGCGACCGCTATTGGGCCGTCATGCACGATCAATCGCACGCGATCTACGGCCCCGTCGAGGAAAACATGCTCGACGAAGCCGCGCGCTGACATGCTTTCCGGAGAAACGCGCCCGCTTCGGTAACATCCTCACTTGTCGATCCCTGCCCGCTCCCGCACAATCGCCGCACCTGCGTCACTCTCCCCCGCACCGATGTCCTACGCGTCATTCGCCACCGGCGTCCTGCTCGCCGGCGGCCTCGGTCAACGCTTCGACCCAAGCGGCCAGCAAAGCAAGCTGCTCGCGCTGCTTCCCGACGGCACGCCGGTTGCAATCGCGGCCGCCCGCCATCTCGCGGCGGTCACGTCCGACGTGATCGCCGTCGTGCGTCCCGGCGCCGAAAAACTCGCGATGCTGCTGAACGAAGCCGGCTGCCACGTCGTCTACGCGCCCGACGCCATGCGCGGCATGGGCGCGAGCCTCGCGGCCGGCGTGCGCGCGACGCCCGATGCGAACGGCTGGCTCGTCGCGCTCGGCGACATGCCGTGGATCGCGGCGTCCACCTACGAGACCGTCACGCGCGCGCTCGACGCCGACGACGCATCGATCGTCGCACCCGCGCATCGCGGCGTGCGCGGCCATCCGGTCGGTTTCGCCGCGCACCACTTCGATGCGCTCGCCGCCCTCGACGGCGACACCGGCGCCCGCGCGCTGTTCGCCAGCGCACCGGTCAAGCTGCTCGACGTCGACGATCCCGGCATCGTGCGCGACGTCGATACACCGGCAGATTTGCGCTGACCGCGATCGCTCGGCGCCCGGCGCACGCCATGCATCGTCGCGCAGGCACCCCGCTGGAAGCGCGCCGATTCAGGGCATTCGCGGACGATCGACGGCCCACCGCGAGAATCCCGCTGCAAACGCACGCCCGATTGGCTATAACGGAGACGAGGCGCCTCCGCCGCGCCACCGCCGTTACGCACTGCGCGAGTTCTCCATGACCGACCACACGACCCCGACGCCCGAGCCACCGGCTGATCCGAACCGCGATCCGGAAGACGATCCGTTATCGCCGCCGTCGCCGGGCCATCATCACGACAATCCGCAGCAGCCCGACGGACCGCCGAGCAAGGATCCGGTCTAGCCGCCGTTCGGGCACCCCGCACATGCGTCCCTGTTTCGCGTCATGGGCGGTCACCGGCCGCACTGTCGCCGCCTGACGCCGCATGACGCCGCCTAGCGCGCCGTGTACCCGCCGTCGATCGGCAGCGATACGCCGCTGACCATCGACGCCGCATCGCTCAGCAGGAACAGGATCGGTTCGACGACCTCGTCCGGCTCCGCAAATCGCCCGAGCGGGATCGCGGCCAGCATCGGCGCCCGCTTTTCCGGTTCGCTCCACGCGAACTGGGCCATCGGCGTGAGCGTGACGGTGGGGTTCACGCTGCTCACACGAATGCCGTGCGGCCCGAGTTCGATGCACAGCACGCGCGTGATCGCATCCATCGCCGCCTTCGACGCGCAATAGCTCAGATGCGCGGGCAAGCCGACGAGCGCGGCCTGGCTCGATACGTTGACGATGCTGCCCCGCGCATGCGCTACGCCACGTCCGTCGCACGCGATCATCTTCCGTGCGACGGCCCGTGCGACGAGCGCCGCGCCGCGCGCATTGACGGCCATCACGCGATCGAAATGCGCGGCGCTCACCTCGAGCGCCGATTCGAGCGACGCGATCCCCGCGCAATTCACGAGGCCGTCGAACGCATCGTGCGCAGCGAGCGCCGCGTCGATCGCATGCTCGTCACCGCCGACATCGAGTCGCAACGTCTCGCACGCGGTCTCGCCGGCCAGCGCATCGAGCGCGGCCAGGTCGCGCCCGGCCGCGACGACCTGCGCGCCCGCTTGCGCCAGCGCGACCGCGCACGCGCGCCCGATCCCGCTCGACGCCCCCGTGACGAGCACCCGCGAGCCGTCGAAATCGAATCGTGTCTTCATGATGGCGTGTGCAACCCGTGCATGATCGGTTTGAGCGCCGGATACAGCGCCGTGTAGAGCGCAAAGCGCGCCGCATACGTTTTCGCGCGTTCGGCATCGGGCCGCGCGCGCTCGACGAGCGAGACCCATCCGCCTTGCGCGTCGTCGTGCGACACGAGCCCCGCCCCGACGCCCGCGAGCAGCGCCGCCCCCATCGCGGCTTCGACGTCCTGCTCGATCGTCCACACGGGGAAGCCCGTCACGTCCGCGATGATCTGCATCCAGAGCGCCGAATGCGCGGCCCCGCCCACGACGATCAGCCGGTCGTCGAGCGCGGCCGCGCCGCGGCGCCCGGCCTCGATGTTGTGCCGCAATGCGAACGCGACGCCTTCGAGCACCGCGCGATACAGGTGCGCCCGCGTATGCGCGAGACTCAGCCCGACGAACGCGCCGCTCGCCTTCGCGTCCCACACGGGGCTGCGCTCGCCCATCAGGTACGGCAGGAACAGCACGCCGTCTGAGCCCGGCGGCACGCTTTCGGCCGCTTCCTCGAGCAACACGTGCGGATCGCCATGCGGCAACAGGCGTGCCGCATTGATTTCCGCCTGACAGAACCGGTCGCGAAACCACGCGACCGACGCGCCGGCCGTGATCGCGCCGCCGAACACGTACAGGTCGCGCTGCCCGTTGAACACGTGCGGCATGCTGACGAGCCCGTGCCGCGCATCGACGTGCCGGCTCACGTAACCCCAGCACATGCTGGTGCCGATCATCGCGACGTGCTGCCCCGCGCGCGTCGCGCCGGCCGCGAAGGTCGCGACGGCCGCATCGACGCCGCCCGCGACGACGGGCGTGCCGGCCGGCAGCCCGAGCGGCTCCGTCCATTGCGACAGCAGCCCGCCGACGATGTCCGTCGAGTCGACGAGCCGCTCGGGCATCATCGTCGCCGGAATGCCGAGCATGTCGAGCGCATCGTCGGACCACTCGCGGCGCGCGACGTCGTACACGCCGCCGATATTGCCGGCCGAACTGTGATCGACCGCGACCTCGCCGGTCAGCAGGTAGATCACGTACGCGTTCGGCGGCAGGAAATAGCGCACGTTCGCCCATACGTCCGGCCGCTGGTCGCGCAGCCACAGCATCTTCGTGAAGCCGTAATAGCTGTCGACGCCGTTGCCCGTGATCACCCGCAGCCGCTCGACGTTCACGTTCGCGTTGACCCAGTCGACTTCCGCGGTCGCACGCCGGTCCATCCAGATCAGGCACGGATGGAGCGGCCGCATGTCGCTGTCGACCGGAATGCCCGAGCCGCCGTACAGGCTGCCCACGCACACCGCGCGGATCGCATCGGCCGGCACGCCCTGCGCGCGCGCATCGCTCACGCAGCCCGCGATGCACGCGAGCACGGCATCGAACCATACCTGCGGCCATTGCTCGGCCCATAGCGGACGCGGCGTATCGGGCTGGTAGCCCGCCGAGCGCCGCGCGACGATCGTGCCGTGCCGGTCGACGAGCAGCGCCTTGGTGCTCTGCGTGCCGATGTCGACGCCTATGACGTATTCCATGATGTCTCCGGTGAGGCGCGCGCCGGCCGTCAGCGGGCCGGCTTCAGCAGCACCTTGATCGATTCGGGCGATTTCGCGACGCGGATCGCGTCGTCCCAGTCCTCCAGCGCGAAATCGTGCGTGACGATGCCTTTCGACGTGACGAGCCCGCGCGCAAGCAGGTCGATCGCGACCGGGTAGCAGTAGGGCCCCAGGTGCGCGCCGCGCACGTCGAGTTCCTTGCGGTCGCCGATGATCGACCAGTCGACGGTCGCATCCTCGCCGAACACGCTGAATTCGACGAAGCGGCCGAGCTTGCGGATCAGGTCGAGCCCCTGGTTCACGCCGACGGGTGCGCCGGTCGTCTCGATGTAGACGTCGCAGCCGTAGCCGTCGGTGAGCGAGCTGACGATCTCGCGCGCGTCGTCGCGCTTCGGGTTGATCGTCACGTCCGCACCGTACTCGCGTGCGAGTTCGAGCCGTTCGTCGATCAGGTCGATCACGACGAGCTTCTTCGGCGTCTTCAGGTGCGCGACCTGCGTCATCATCAGCCCGAGCGGGCCCGCACCCGCGATCACGACCACATCGTCGAGCTGGACGTCGCCGCGGTTCACCGTATGGATCGCGCACGACAGCGGCTCGATGATCGCAGCGTCCTCGAGCGATACGCCGAGCGGAATCTTGTGGACGATCGCGGTCGGCGGAATGCGCATGTACTCGGCCATCCCGCCGTCGGCCACCTCGCGCTGGAAGCCGAAGATGTTGTGTACCTCGCACATCCAGTACTGGCCCGACTTGCAGTAGCGGCACTTGCCGCACGGCACGATCTGCTCGGCGATCACGCGATCGCCTTGCGCGACGCCGAAATGCTCGGCCGCGCCGTCGCCGAGCGCTTCGACGTAGCCGAAGAATTCATGGCCGGGAATCACGGGCGCCTTCACCCACGGGTTCGGGCCGCCCCAGAACATCTTCGCGCCCGTATAGCATTTGCAGTCGCTCGCGCAGATCCCGCATGCGGCGATGCGGATCACGAGCTCGTTCGCGCCGGGGCGCGGCTTCGCGACCTGTTCGACGCGATAGTCCTCGGGGCCGTGGCAGACGACCGCGGTCATCCGCGGCGGGGCTTCGGGTGTCGTCATGGGTTGTCTCTTTGGTTGATGATCTGGATGACTGATGAATCGATTGTTACCGCGACCGTTCGCGGCTGATGTAGATCGCGAGCAGGATGATTCCGCCCTTGATCACGTTCTGCACATACGGGTTCACGCCGATCATGTTCAGCCCGTTGTTGAGCACGCCGAGCAGCAGCGCGCCGACCAGCGTGCCGAGGATCGCGCCGCGCCCGCCGGAGATCGACGTGCCGCCCATCACGACGGCCGCGATCGCGTCGAGCTCGAAGCCCACGCCCGCGTTCGGCTGCCCGCTCATCAGCCGCCCGGTCAGCACGATCGCGGCAAGCGCCGACGTGAGCCCGGCCAGCGTGTAGACGATCAGCTTCACGCGCGCGACCCGCACGCCGGTGAGCCGCGTCGCCTGCTCGTTGCCGCCGATCGCGTACACGTAGCGTCCGAACGGCATCCGGTCGAGCAGCAGCCATGCGATGGCATAGACCACCAGCATGATCAGCACGGGCGCCTGGATGCCGAACACCTTGCCGCTGCCGAAGAACGCGACCCAGTCGGGCAAGCCGTCGATCGGGTAGCCGCCGGTGTAGATCAGCGCCAGGCCGCGCGCGATGCCCATCGTCGCGAGCGTGACGATGATCGGCGGCATCCCCGCGAACGCGACGAACATGCCGTTCAGGAAACCGAAGCCGAGGCCGACCGCGATGCCGATCGCAAGCGCGGCAACCGCGTTCACGCCCGCGACCATCAGCCCGGCCGCCAGCGTGCCGGACAGCGCCATCACGGAGCCGACCGACAGGTCGATCCCGCCGGTCAGGATCACGCAGGTCATGCCGACCGCGATGATCGCGTTGATCGACACCTGGCGCAGCACGTTTTCCAGGTTCGCGGCGGACAGGAAGCTCGGGCTCGCGATCATCATCGCGAGGCACACGACGATCAGGCCGACGAGCGGATAGAACAGCGTCGAGCGCCGCAACTGCGCCCACATCGCGCGGGGCGGCGGTGCGTCGCCGTTTGCGGCGGTGGCCGCGAGCGTCGTGGAAGGCGTGGAAGAAGAATCAGGCAGGTTCATGGGTCGCTCCTCGCGTGCCGGCCGTGGCATAAGTCATGACCGTGTCGGGATCGATCTCGTCGCCTGCGAGCGTCGCCTCGATGCGGCCCTGCCGGAACACGGCGACGCGATCGCACATGCCGACGATTTCCGGCAATTCGGACGAGATCATGATGATGGCGTAGCCGCGCGCGGTGAGTTCGCGCATCAGCCCGTAGATTTCGGCTTTCGCGCCGACGTCGATGCCGCGCGTCGGCTCGTCGAAGATCAGCACCGACGTGTGATGGTTCAGCCAGCGCGCGATCACGACCTTCTGCTGGTTGCCGCCGGACAGCGTCGCGACCTCGGTGTGGATCGACGGCGCCTTCACGCCGACGCGCCGCATCACGTCATGCGTGGTGCGCGCCTCGCCGCGGCGGTCGATCAGCCAGCGCATCGACCGGTACTTGCCGAGGTTGTTCAGCGAGATGTTGTCGCGAATCGAGAACGACGTGACGAGCCCTTCCGTCTTGCGGCTTTCCGGCAGGATGCCGATACCTGCGCGCAGCGCGTCGGCCGGATCGGCGAGCTTCGCCGCCGCGCCGCGCACGCGCACGTCCTTGCGGTGCGCACGCGTCGCGCCGATCACCGCCAGCGCCGTTTCCGTGCGGCCCGAGCCGACCAGCCCGGCGAAGCCGAGGATCTCGCCGGCATGCAGCGTGAAGCGGTTCACCGCGCCGCCGCGCTCGATCTGCAGCTCGTTGACCTCCAGCACCCGTGCCGCATCGGCCGCGCGCGCCGGCTTCGGCGGAAAGCTGCTTTCGATCCGGCGGCCGACCATCATCCGCACGAGCCGTTCGACGTCCGTGCGCGCGACGTCGGTCGTCGCCACGTACTGGCCGTCGCGCAGCACCGTGATGCGGTCGCACACCGCGAAAATCTCGTCGAGGTGATGCGAGATGAAGATCATCGCGACGCCCTGCCGCTTCAGCTCGCGCATGATCGCGAACAGGTGCCCGGCCTCGGCCGGCGTGAGCGTGGCGGTCGGTTCGTCGAGGATCAGGATGCGCGCGTCGAGCGACAGCGCCTTGCCGATCTCGACGAACTGCTGCTGCGCGACCGACAGCGTGCGGATCGGCGCATCGAGATCGATCGCCACGCCGAGCCGCGCGAAGATCGCGGCCGCCGCGCGACGCATCCGCTTGCGGTCGCGCGCCCCCCAGCGGGTGCGCAGCTCGCGGCCGAGGAACAGGTTGTCGACGGCGTCGAGATGCGGAATCAGGCTGAATTCCTGGAACACGATGCCGACGCCCGCCGCGACCGCGTCGTGATAATCCGCGAAATGGCGTGCGGTGCCGTCGATCTCGATCGTGCCGGCATCCGGCTGATGAATGCCGCACAGGATCTTCATCAGCGTCGACTTGCCCGCGCCGTTCTCGCCGAGCAGCGCGTGAATCTCGCCACGCGCAATCTCCAGATGAATGTCGGACAGCGCCTTCACGCCCGGAAAGCTTTTCGTGATGTGGCTGAGCCTGAGTATCGTGTCCATCGGCTTCTCCAGACGAAGGGCGCCGGCCGTGCCGCCGCCCTTCGCGTCGCATCGCACGTCGTTCACCAGCTGAAGCCCTTCGCGTTGCCGCGGTCGACCACCTTCACGTCGACCGGGATCGCCTTCGGCACCGTCGCGCCCCACTTGCGCGCAATCGCGATGCCGAGCGCGATGCGCACCTGGTCGGCCGGGAACTGCGCGGTCGTCTCGATGAATTTCGAATTCGGCTTCTGGATCGCGGCGATCGCCTCGGGCGCGCCGTCGACGCTCGTCAGCTTGATGTCCTTGCCGGAACCCTCGATGGCCGCGAGCGCACCCATCGAGCCGCCGTCGTTCACGCTGAAGATGCCCTTCAGGTTCGGATGCGCGGAGATCATGT
This sequence comes from Burkholderia sp. Ac-20344, assembly GCF_017104975.1. Classification (NCBI taxonomy): domain Bacteria; kingdom Pseudomonadati; phylum Pseudomonadota; class Betaproteobacteria; order Burkholderiales; family Burkholderiaceae; genus Burkholderia; species Burkholderia sp. Ac-20344. The sequence continues at coordinate 16,873 of NZ_JAAGPP010000062.1, read as the reverse complement.
TCTCGGTCACCGACAGCGCGGTCGCGCGCTCCTGCTTGCCGTTCTGCGTGTCGACCAGTTTCACGTTCGGGTATTTCGCGAGTCCCGCCTTGCAGCCGCGCACGCGCTCGAGAATCGGCACGACCGGAATGCCGTCGAGGATCGCGACCTCGCCACTGCCGCCGATCGCCTTCGCGAGGTAGTCGCACGACATCACGCCCGCGTCGTAGTTCTTCGAGCCGACGAACGAATCGACCGGGCCGTTCGCGTTCGCATCGACCGCCACGACCACCGCGCCGGCCTTCTTCGCCTGCGTGATCGCCGACTGGATCCCGGTCGAATCGGTCGGGTTCACGAGCAGGATGTCGATCTTCTTCTGCAGCATGTCCTCGACGTCGCTCACCTGCTTGCTGACGTCGTGATGCGCGTCGGTAACGACGACCTGTGCGCCGATCGATGCAGCCGCGTCGTTCAGCGCCTTCTGCATCGTCACGAAATACGGGTTGTTCAGCTCCTGGAACGTCATCCCGATGCGCAGCGGTGCGGCCTGCACGGCGGCAGCGGGCAGCCAGGCCGCGACGGCGAGCGCGGCCGCCACCGCCATGCGGGCGGCGCGGCGGGGGGATGAAGCGGGCGATGCATGCGTCATGACGGTGTCTCCGGTTATATGTGCAGCTTTTTCGTGGTTGAGTGAGCCCCTCGCGACGTGAGCGGCGCGATCGGCTGGGTAAAACGGCGGGGAAAACTCGGGCGGGCCGCGGCCCGGCGATCATCCGGGCTGCGGCGCGAGCTCGGGGACGCCGGGCGTGACGATGCGCGGCGGCAGCAGATTGCCGGTGGGCGCCGCGTGCAGCGCAAGCTCGCGGCTGCGCGCATTCAGGCGCTGCAGTGCGCGGAATTCGGACGGCGCCATCCCCTTCACCGCCCGGAACTGGCGGTTGAAGTTCGACACGTTGTTGAAGCCGGCCTGGAAGCAGATGTCGGTGATGTTCGCGTCGTCGGCGAGCAACATCTGGCACGCGGATTCAATCCGCAGACGATTCACGTACTGGACGAACGGCATGCCCGTCTGGCGATGGAACGCACGCGAGAACGCGCTGACGCTCTGCCCGGTCAACTGCGCGAGATCGGATTCGCGCAGCTCGGACGCGAGGTTCTTGCCGATATATGACAGCGCATGGCTGAGCCGCGTGGGCGTGACGTCGGCCTGGTCGTATGCGGGGCTCGCGAGCAGCGTGCGTTCGGCCGCGCCGCACAGGCGTTCGAGGATCGTCATGAACAGCGCGATGCGGCGCATGCCGCGCGCGGCCAGCAGTTCGTCGAACAGCGGCGCGATCGCGGCGCTGGTCGCCGCGTCGAAGCCGACCCCGCGCCGCGCATCGTCGAGCAGCGCCTGCGCGTCGCGGCATTCGGGAAACGCGTCCATGCAGCGGCGCACGAACGCGGGGTCGAACTGGATCACGAGATTGCGGCGCTCGACGGTTTCGCCTTCGGCCATGTCGCTGACCCAGTTGTGCGGCAGGTTCGGGCCGAGCAGCACGAGATGGCCGGGGCCGAACGAACCGATGTGGTCGCCGACGAAATACTTGCCGCGGGTCGCGACGATCAGGTGCAGTTCGAATTCGGGATGGAAGTGCCAGCGGATCGTGCGATACGGATAGCCGTGCGACCACACCTTGAACGACTCGTCGCGTCGCACGTCGACCACTTCCAGATCGGGGTGCATCATCGTTGGCGTCTCCATTCCCATGTGTCGCTGGCCGGTTCGTATCGCGCATGCGCCGCGCATTTCACGCGGCGACGCGACCGGTCGCATGGGAAGCAATGTAGGTCGATCGAGCGCGCGGCTCCACCAACTTTACGCCTGATTTCCGATACTTTTTTGCGCATTCCGGCCGCAAACGGCGCCCGACGGCAAATTTGTGCAGCGCGGAACGGCCGCGCCGCCGCCCGCTCCGGTGCTTACGCGGCCGCGTGCTCGCGCGCCGCACGCACTTCGTACGCCTTCAGGTGGTTGTACGCGATCCGCAGCAGCGACAGCGCATCGGCCGCCTGCGGGTCGCGGCGCGCGAGCAGGTCGCCGATCACGTGATCGGCTTCGACGCGCGCATGATTCTCGACGTCGCGCAGCATCGACGCGGTCAGCGGCGACGGCGTCAGCACCATCCGCTGCATCCGCTCGATGGCGGCCGGGTCGGGCCGATAGCCGTTGTGCTCGGCAATCGCACTGCATTCGCCGAGCATCGTCTCGAGCAGGCGGCGGCCGTCCGGCGCGGCGAGAATGTCGCCCACCGAGCCGCGGAACAGCGACGTGCTCGCGGCGAGCGTTGCGAGGAACACCCACTTCTCCCACATCCGCGCGGCCACGTTGTCGCTGAGCGTCGCATCGAAACCCGCGCCGCCGAGCACCTCGGCCACCGCGCGCACCCGCGGCGATTCGCCGCCCGCGAGTTCGCCGAAGGTGACGCCGTGCGTGTCGTTGAGGTGCACGATGCGCTGCTCGCGATCGAGCGTCGCCGCGATCACGCACAGCCCGCCGAGCACCTGCGCGGCGCCGAACCGGTCGCGCAGCACGTCGAGATGGCGCATCCCGTTGAGCATCGGCAGGATCAGCGTCTGCGGGCCGGCGAACGGTGCGAACGAGTGCACCGCGTCGTCGAGGCTGTACGCCTTGCAGCTCAGCAGCACGAGGTCGAACGGCGCGACGCCGTCGCCTGCATCGCCCGCGCGCACGGTCTGCACGTTCGCGAGCGTCAGGTCGCCGCGCGGGCTGCGGATCAGCAGCCCGTCGCGCGCCAGCGCGGCCGCGCGGCCGTCGCGCACCAGGAACGTCACGTCGCGCCCCGCCGCGGCCAGCCGGCCGCCGAAGTATCCGCCGACCGCGCCGGCCCCTACCACCAGAATTCGCATCGTTGCCTCCTTTCGGTTTCGTTCGGTGTCCGCGCCGCTGCCCAGGCGCCGGACGCATATCTCATGCAACGCTCACTGGTTCAACGGCTTGATCCGCGGAACTGCTCGGCGGTCATGCATGAGTCTTCCGCATTCAAACACGTCCGGAAGTCGGAAGGGATGAAATCAATTCGGCACCGCATGAGGTCTTGTGGCCGTCGAACGCGGCGGCTTGGCCTTCGACCTTGAATTCCGGGTCACCTTCGACGATCACGCAAGCACCGTGAATCGGACATGAACACGTGTCGCCGATGCGAGCGACCGCGCGACCCATTACCTTGCTCGTACCGGCTCCGGATTCGACCCGGCCGCCGTGGGTATGTGCGTCGTCTACCCGGACAATTCCCCGCATATCTCCATCCCCTGAATGACTCGGCGCGGCAGCGCACACATGTGCACGTGCCGCCGCGCCGACTACATCACCACGAATATCCCTGCTGACCGTAATCGGTATCGTGTCGGCGACCCCACCACGGCAGGTAAGCATTGTTTCCGCCACGCGCGCGGAACCAATCCTTGTTCGGATCGATCGTCGTCAACTTTGACGGCGGCAGGACGACAACCGCGACCGGATGCTCCGCATCGGTGGTGCCCGCAACCAGTGCGTTACCGCCAAAGTGATTGATCCGGCCGATCGCCAGTGCAACGTCGGTCAATGCGCTACCGGTTCCCATATCGCCGAGCAGCGCCGCCGTGTTGAACGTCTGCTTTGAGTGGTCGTATTCCGGCAGGATTTCGGTGAGCGTTTGCGACAGGCCGACAAGACGGTTCGAGGCCGCATCACTGCCTTTACCTGCATCGTGAACGATGTATTTCAGGTCAGTAACCGCGACGCCGGCATTGCGTGCCGCGTGGTCAATGGTTGCCTTCCACGCCTGCACGGTGCGCGTTGTGCCAACCTTCGGCGAAAAGTCCTTCGTGTCGCCCGTCGCCGCCTTGCCGATCCATGCGAGCGGTTCACGCTCCGTGTTGAAGGTCGGGCCGGCGAGGAACAGCACGACAAGGTTCTCGTTAATCTGCGCATCCGTGGGCGGAAAACTCGGCGCGTCCCAATTCATGACCCACACGCTCTTGTCGGGGTTCGTCTGCAAGTAGTTCAACGCCTTGTTCAGCGACGTAAATCCGGCGTTCGCACCGCCTTGCGTGATCTGCACATCAGGGGGCGTGTCACGGCTCCAAACAGATTTGGGATGTGGGTCGCCAATCTCGAAGAAACTCATGGCCCGCTTTTGCAAGCGGGCTTGTGCCTCTTTGGGTTCAAGTCGATTCGGGATCGCAAGTTCGATTCGAATACCGGCAAGTTCGCGCCAGTCCTTTGAGTTCTCGGGACTAACCGTGTAGAAGTATTTCGCGTTGCTCGCGTAGCGCGTCCGTAGCAGCGACAGGAATTCATCGAGGTACTTGTGATAGAAGCCCTTGAATGTTTCTTCACCTTCGTTGCCGTACACCAATGCCCCGATTGATTTGAGCGTCGAGAACGATTTCGGATCGGTGCGAACCATGTCATCGTTCTTGTTCGGTGCGGCGAGTCCTTGCGTCCACAACAGTTGCCATTCGGTCGGATAGTCCTTGCGTTCGAGCGGATTCAACCAAATCAGTCCGACGACCTGCGCGACAAACGGCTTCACCGGCTCTTCCGCTACTGGCGCTGCCTTGCCGGTGGGTGTCTGGGCGGGGGCGGCCTGTGCAGGCCGCATGACGGCGGTGGTGAACAGCAAAACCAAAAGCGCCAGCAAGCCGGGCGCGACTACGAATCGTTTCATCCAATCTCCTATTTCCAAGTGTGCCGGGTCCGGTTGTTCGACGTGTGCCATCAGCGTCGCCATGAGTAGGGCCGCGACCATCCATACCAAAACAGCGACAGCGACACGTCGCGGCCATGTAGCGATCAGCGCCTTCATGCCACACCCCCGACCTTCAAATGAGCCTGACCTTCGCGCTCGTCAGCAATCTTGCCGGGCATGTTGCCTTCGCCGCCCTCTTTGTGGACCCATTGGTGCATCGCTAGATCGTCGATTTTTCCAAGCAAGAAATAGTCATAGTATTGCTTGTGCGGATTGTCGTCCGAAACACCTTTTCCCATCCGCCAATCAGCTTCAATGCGCAGCGCCTTGATTTGCGTTTCCGTCAGATAGCACAGGCCAACCGCCACATCATACGCAAGCGCATATTCAGCATGATCCGCATTGGTCATCGTTGTTGAGTGGTTTGTCGGGTTATTGGTCTGACCGCGGTCCATGCCGTCCGTGATCTGCTTGTCGCGCCAATCCTTATAGCCTTCGGGCACGTCGCTTTTCCCGTCTTCGCCTATCACGTGACCGTCCTTATCAACCCAATCAGAGTTCATCGCACGTCGTGCTTCCAAACGCATCAGCGCGCGATCTTCGTAGCGTTGTCCGGTTTCACTCTCAGCCGTACCTTGGGCGTCACCGTCCTTGTTCTTTGACTTGTAAAGGTCATAGGGATCGTCGGCCCGCTTGTCCGCATCCGCCTTGCTCGCGTCGCGCCATGCGGACGGCGGATCGTTGCCTTCGTTGAAGTCGCTTTTGGCTGGTCCATCTTCTGTCGGCGTGATCGGCTTGCCGAATCGCTTCGCCTTCGGCGGGAACGGTTGATCCAGCGCGGGGGCATCCGCAGTCACGGTCCAGCCCTTCGGCGGGTCTTCATTCACGCGGAACATCTTCATTGCAGCAGTCGCAGCAGTTCCCGCGTACATGAGGGGCGCGGTAATTAATGTCCCCATCATCCCCCAGACCGACTCGTTTCCTTTGAGCGCACCAACCAGACCGAATTTTGCCGGCGGCGACGGCGGATACCAGAATCCCGGAGTCGATCCTTTCTGCACACGTCGCCAGTCGTCTTCCCAATATCGATAGTCTGTCTGCACGCCGACATCGAAACCCGATGCGAAGACACGCTGCGTCAGTACGCCGGGAACGCCGATATCGTCGATTTCAAGCTTGCTGATACCGCGCCAGCCAATCCCTTGAACCGTCACCGCCGAAATCACCTGATCGTGCGGACAACAGTACGCCGTGACGCGGCCATACGTCGATTCATTCAGACCGTGTCGCACGCGATCTTCCTGCGCTGCATACGACTTGTTGCTCGTCGGTGATACCCGACTGTTCCCCATGTCTTCATCGATCTTGTCGGCGGGAAGTTCGTAGGCTTTGCGCGTGCCGATGATCGACAGAAACTTGCCAAACGTCTGCGTGCGCGCTGCGTAGGTCTGCCGTCCACGATTCCCGTGTGGGTCTTTCGTCTCACGTTGCGACCACGTATCCATTCCCGTGGAAGATTTATTCGGACCGTCCCCCTTCGCGAAGCTATATGGTGCATTTGCCAGCACATAGGCGTCCGCTACGCATCGCCCCTTGTGCCCCCACGGGTCTTCAACGTCGGGCAGTGCATCACCGAAGAACGCCGCTGTGAGGCCCACAATGTTGCCTTGGCTATGACATACGACGGTAATCGGTACAGTGGCCTGCATGCGGCGGATCGACTCGATCAACTTGGCAAGGCGCAAGGCCGCGAGTGCGCCATACGCGCGGGGCGGCGCGCGATACAGGGGCCGATTGGTCGGGTTGATGGCCTGCACGCTTGTCCAACCGAATGCACGATCATCAAGTCCGCCATGCCAAAGATCGGGGAGACTCGAGCATCCATTCGTGAACGGACCGCCGCCCCAATAGTCCTGTTCGTTCAGGAAAATCTTGTCTCCGTATTTCTTCAATTCTTCGGCGGTCGCCCGATAACCCCACCGGAAGTGAATCACGTTCGAGAACGACGGATCGGGCTTGATGTAGTTGTCCGCAAGCAACTTTGGATTCAGAAACCCGTCCGGCGTCAAGCTTTCGGTGTACTTCGCAGGCGTCAATTGACCGGCATCGATGCCGGTGTACTTCAATTGATCATCAAGACGGCCGAGCCGACGATTGAGGCCCTTGCATAGTCCTTCCTCCGCCGCTTCGAACCATTCTCCTTCCGAATTCACGCCATGCACGAAGATGACGATGCCGGGCAGCGGCATTTGCTTGATGCAGATAAGCCGCTTGTCCTTGTCGAACAAGGTCGGCCCTTCGGCACGACCCACAACAATAGGCGGCGGTTCTCCGCGCGATGCAGTTGCGCCCGCCGCATCGGATTTTGTGGTCGGTTCGTCGGTGCGCGCGTCGGCGACCGGTCGAGGATCGAGAAAAGAATTGGTCATCAAAACTCCGGCCCTTGCTTATACGTTCTTCTTGACGAACTGCACCGCCAGCTTTTCGAACTGGTCGGCATGCACCGCCGGCAGCTCGCCGGCCGCATCGGTCTTCAGATTCGACAGCGCCCCCGACGCCTTTTGTACCTGGCCGTCGAACCCTGCCGCCGCGTTGCCGTCCGTGGCACGAACGAGCTTCGGCACGCGGCCGAGCGGCGCATGATCGAATTTCGGCATGTCAGCGGACATGCTGGCAGGACCGTCCCACGAATGGCCGGCCGATTTCACGGTGAAGGTGCCAGGGCAACCGAGTTCGATATCGCCGCCGTGCAGCTTGAGATATGCGCCCCCCGACGTGACGAACACCACCTGATCACTCGCCATGCCCGCGAGCTTGCCGCCGGCCGCAGTGAGTTGGATGTTCTTCGCCGAATCGACTTGCGTATCGTCGTTCTGCGATTGAATCGTGACCTTGCCTTGATTTGCGATGGCCGACACGCCTTCGCTATGTGCGAACATCGCGACGCCACGTCCTCCGTGCAGGTTAATACGCTCGCCGCTGGTGACTTGCACGTGTTGCTGCGCCACTTGATCGATGTTTACACCGGCATAGGTCACGTGCGTTTTCGGCGTGAGGTTGACCGATCCGGCTTGCGCGCCAAAGGCCATCAGTGCGGATGCGTCGCCCGCCGAGCCGCCGGGCTTCCAGTTCTTGAACGCATCGGCGATGTTCGTTTGGCCGGCCGTGTCGGCAGCTTGCCCACCGTGCTGGCCGGCATAGTCACCCAGCGATTTGAAGAGTTCCGTGCACTGGCCGAGCAAGCTAACGAGTTCGTCGCGATCGAGCTGGCCGCCGCTTGCCTGCGAGCGCGCGTAAGTTGTCAACAGAATGCCTTGGGCGGCGCGCAGCGCGGCGGCAGCGTCGGTGCGCAGTTCCGCGCCTTCGCCCCGGTCGGTCCCGTGTCCGTCCTTCCGGGGCTGCGTGAGATACCCCAAGTTCAATTGCGTATACGCATGTTCGCTCGCTAGCTGTGCGGAAATTTGCGAGGGGGTATCGTCAAGACGTAGTTGGTTATAACGTCGCCCCTTAATCTCCTTCGTCTTGATCCCGGACACGTACCGGTTGCCCGGCAGCGCGCCGGTATGGGTGAACGTCGCAGGCGGGTTCGCGCCGTTGCTCAAAACCCCGATGATGACCAAACGGTCCGGGTCGCCTGAAAGACAGCCCAATAAAACTTCCATTCCGACGCGGGGCAGAAAAAGCGCGCCGAAGTTGCCGCCCGCCAAACTTGCACCGACGCGGATAGGTGCACTGTCGCCGGCCAACCCGTTCGTGCCGACACCTTGAGCGTGGGCGTGATCCGCCGGATCGATGCCGTGAATCTGCACGCGAACGCGGCCGTCCGCGTCGCAAAACACTTCCTCTCCCTCCGTGCCGACAATCGTTCCGGTCAGCAGGTGTACGGGCGGCAAATCGATCTTCGGATCGTAGGACGGCTTGAGCGGCACGCCGCGCCGGACGCACGTGAAACTGTTTTCGTAGCGCGTGTCTTTCCGTTCCGACACATCGGCCGGCGCGGGTAGCGCGGTCTGCGCAATGTTTCGGCTCGCTGCGAATAGCGCGATCACGCGGCCAGTCAGGTCTTTCGGAAGGTTGTTCCAGATATCGTGACGAACTGACGTAACGACGAACTGTCGCTGATCGACCGGCTTCATGTCGAGTTCGGGGTCTCCCGTCAACGTGAACCATGAACCAACCGGCATATCGCGGACGCTGCTGATACCGTCGTACCGCTCCGCTGCGAACTGGTGAGCCAGCATCCGGTCGCGCGTAATGCGTTCGTGATCGTTCCACGAATCGCCGACGTGCGGAATGTCGATCGCAACATCGGTCAGCAGCCGTGCAAGGTCGTTACCCGATTCCCCCTGATCGATGCCGGTAGCGACGGCGGAATTGTCCACACGGGCTTTCTTGTAGTCCCACGACGGCCGGCTCGCCTTGCCGGACGACAGGCTCTGATAGTGCGCGAATAGCGTTACCGTATCGCGTTGTTCAGTTCCGGCGTCGCGGGGGTGAAGACGCACGGCACCGGCCGGGGCTTCGGCCAACCGCATCGGGTCATCGCAAAAGACGAGTGTGTGAATCGGCCGCTCGTCGGTCATGCTGCGCGTTCCACCGGCTGGTCCGGCCTTCGCGAAGACCGTGATCCCTTCGCGCCGCAGTAGCCGGCGGATAAATCGTGCATCCGACTCGTTGACCTGTCGCGTCAGTTCACGCACCGGGTAGCGTTCACGGCGCAGGCCGGACAGATCGAATTCGAACGCGCGGGCAAGCGCCACACTCCGTTGCCGCCATTCGTTCATCATCGTCGCGAGAATGTCGATAACATTGCGCGAACGGAATATGCGGGAGTTCGTGCGGCGGTCCATCAGCGACAAAGCGTCGCAAACGTTTAATCGATAGACGGTCAATTCGCCGTCCGATTGGCCCACCTGCACATCGCGAACGATCGCGTTGATCGTCTACAAGCCGCCCCGGTCGGTCGTGAGGCGCACCGACACCGGCAGACCGAGAAGCAGCTTGGGAGACAGGTTGTCGCGTGTCGAAACGCAGTTCAGATAGCCGTCGATACCGGTCACCAACCCTTCGTGGATATCCGCGTGATGAAGCGCCAGTAGATGACCGACCGCGCTTTGCGCTTGCCCGAAATTGAGGGTGACGGGCCGCTGGTTCCAGTCAACCAGACCGGACGAAAAACTTCGAAGGGTTTCAGCTATCGACATATCCGCGCTCTCATCTTTCTTCTTCGTGACTTGGTCTTTTAAGCGGGCGGTCATGGGGACCACACCGCCAAATTCGGAAGTCGGTCGCTAGCATACCAAAGTTACAGATTCAATCGGCAACGGCATATTTTGAGATATGCATTTACTCGATTAAGTCGTCAGCCATGGCTCGCGCGGCGTCGCGCCGATCGGCATGCGCTATCCCCGTCGTCCGAATCCGCTCATCCCCAAACTGCGCGCGACTCTTTGAGGCCTTTCAATGTTTCGCCGCGGGCGTTTAACGTACTGATTGCCACGCTGACCATATGAGCCTTGGCAGGCAATTCGCTTAACTTCTTGACATGGATCGCCCTACTTTCCGGTAACTCAATCATCTCCACTTTCATTGCTGCTCCCGTCGTTTATCCATTCCCGTTGACATCCGGCCCCTTCCAGACCCTTGCCGCGTGACTTGCTGAAAAGGACCAACACGGCGCCCGTTAATTTCGCGGCACCTTCTAAGGGATTTCCCCTCTACGGCGACGCGCATCGCGCGCCGTCAAGACATCTATCCCGTCACGCCGTTCCGGCGAGCTTCCACGACTGACCGACCACATACCATGCGCAACCTTTCCCTGAATCAGAAACTCGCCTCGATGATCGTCATTCTCTGGCTCGGCCTGCTCGTCATCGCCGGGCTCGGCGCATGGCAGACGCGCGCCTCGATGATCGCGGACCGCCGCGACCAGCTTGCGTCGCTGGTCGCGCAGGCGGCGAGCGTGACCGACCATTACTACAAGCTGTCGCAGCAGAACGCGCTGCCGGAAGCCGACGCGAAGCAGAAGGCGCTCGAGGCGATCGCCGCGATGCGCTACGGCACCGACGGCTACGTCTCCATCAACGACTCGAAGCCGGCGATCGTGATGCACCCGATCAAGGCCGAGCTCAACGGCAAGGACGTGTCGAATTTCACCGATCCGAACGGCAAGCACCTGTTCGTCGAGATCGTGAAGGCCGGCAACCTGGAAGGCGGCAAGGGCTTCGTCGAGTATCTGTGGCCGAAACCGGGCGCCGACAAGCCGCAGGATAAAACCAGCGCCGTGCAGCGCTTCGCGCCGTGGGACTGGTATCTCGTGACCGGCATGTACATGAACGACGTGCGCTCCGCCGTGCTCGAAAGCGTCGGCCGCTGGCTCGCGATGACGACCGTGCTCGGCGGGATCGCGACCGCCGTGATGGTGATGGTGCTGAAAAGCGTGCGCGCGAACCTCGGCGGCGAGCTGGAAGTGGCGCTCGACGCCGCACAGCGCATCGCGCAGGGCGACCTGACCGCGCGCGTCACCGTGAAGGACAACGATCGCGGCAGCCTGCTGCACGCGCTGCACACGATGCAGGGCGGGCTGATCGACATGGTGTCGCGCGTGCGGATGGGTACCGAGAACATCAACGTCGGCGCGAGCGAGATCGCGTCCGGCAACACGGACCTGTCGCAGCGCACCGAGGAACAGGCGGCCGCGCTCGTGCAGACCGCGTCGAGCATGGACCAGATGACCGCGAACGTGAAGCAGAACGCGGACAGCGCCGCGCAGGCCGCGTCGCTCGCCGGCCAGGCCGCGCAGGTCGCGACGCGCGGCAGCGCGGTGGTCGACGATGTCGTGCGCACGATGAACGAGATCACCGGCCGCTCGCACAAGATCGGCGACATCATCGGCGTGATCGACGGGATCGCGTTCCAGACCAACATCCTCGCGCTGAATGCGGCCGTCGAAGCCGCGCGGGCGGGCGAACAGGGCCGCGGCTTCGCGGTGGTGGCGGCCGAAGTGCGCTCGCTCGCGCAACGCTCGGCGACGGCCGCGAAGGAGATCAAGTCGCTGATCGTGTCGTCGAACGAGACCGTCGAGCAAGGCGCGGCGCTCGTCACGCACGCGGGCGAGACGATGGCCGAGATCGTGCAGTCGGTGCGGCGCGTGAACGAGATCCTCGACGAGATCAGCCACGCGTCGCGCGAACAGAGCGCCGGCATCGAGCAGGTCAATCGCGCGGTGGGCGAGATGGACCAGGTCACGCAGCAGAACGCGGCGCTCGTCGAAGAAGCCGCGGCCGCCGCGCATTCGCTGCGCGATCAGGCCGAGGCGCTGCGGGACGCGGTGACGCGGTTTGCGTTGCCGGCTTGACGGCAGCCGCCCGGCGCACGCATGCTCACGCTGCGCCGCCGGGCCGTGACGCGGCGGCGCCGATGCCAAGCCCCAGCCCCGCCGCCCGCTGGATCAGCTCGACGTCGTTGCTCACGCCGAGCTTCTTCATCGCACTGATCTTCTGCGCGCTCACCGTCTGCTTGCCCTTGCTCAGACGTTGCGCGATCGTCTTGATCGGCACGCCCGACAGATACAGGCGAATGACCTCGATCTCGCGCGCCGACAGCTTCACGGGCGCCTCGCTGCGCTCGCCGAATGCATCGACCGCGCGCCTGACGAGCGGCGACAGGTAATGCCCGCCGCTGTAGCTCGAATGAATGGCCGTGACGATATGGCCGACCTCGTCGAACTTGCTGACGATGCTCACGCCGCCGATCGCGAGCATCGACCCGAAGATCAGCGGATTCTCGTTCGCGACCAGCGCGACGATCCCGACGTTCGGACGCGTGCGCCGCAGCCAGTCGAACAGCGCAAGGCCGTCCATCTGCTCGTCTCCGCGGATTGCATAGTCGACCAGCACGACATCGCAGTCGACACCGCCGAGCGACACGACCAGTTCGGCCACACTCCGGTAGACCGCGACGATCTCGATCGCACAGCCGCTGCCTGCGACCTGCTCGATACCGGCCAGCGTCAACGGCCAGTCATATGCGAAAACGACGCGAACATTGAATTTCCTCATGCGCAGTTCCAGGGGGTTCATCGGCCGCGCGACGCGGAACGCGCACGGCCGGTTTGGCGTTGAAAGGATGTTCAGGCTATTTTTAGCCTGACCGTCGATTCTATGAAGCCACGCGTGGATGGGATATCGGACGACATCGGGATCGGCCGTCCGGGACGTAATACGAGTTTGATATTTGCGCCGGTTCGCGCGCCCAGCGCACGGCGGCCGGCATCGGCGGACATCGGCCGGATGGCCAGCGTTGCAGGCCGCGCGGGCCGCGCGGCCGGCCAGCAGGTAAAATTGCACCCTTTGCATGCCGCGCCGGGCCACCGGCGGCGAGCGACGCGCCGATGCCGGCCGCGCGCCACCGCCCTGTTGCCGGCTGCCCGACCTCCGGTGGCCCGTACGCCGCTGGCCCGATCTCCCCGCTTTCCTCATGACCGAATCCGACCTGCAATCCGACGACACCTCCATCCACGAAGACGGCCTCTGGCGCGACAACGGCTGGACGGCCCGCATCATCAAGAACGAAGACGACGACGGCTGGGCCGTCGAGATGATCAAGGACGGCGAGTCCGAGCCCGCGCTCGTCGGGCCGTGGACCATGGGCCGCGACAAGAAGAACCCGAAGCCGATGGACGCGAATGCGTTCCGCACGCTCGTGAAAACCGCGACCGAGGTGCTGATGCGCCACGAGCAGCAGCGGCGCGCGATGCTGCACAAGGAAGTGACGGTTCAGGGCGAGGACGACCAGGATGTGTCGGTGACGCTCGACATCGTGTCGGACGAATTCGAGCCGTACGCGCAGCTCAAGGCATTCGATCCGTATGGCGAGCTGCTGGCCGAAGCGAAGGTGTCGGCCGGGTTCAAGCTCAACAAGGCCAGCGCCGAGCGCTGGGTCGCCTCGGGCTTCGAGCGGCCGGCCGCCTGATCGCGCGCCGCCCGCCGGGCCGCGCGCTCAGGCTGCGGCGCCCTGCCGCGCGCGCCGCAGCCGGCGCGCCGCCAGCTTGCGCCGCACGAGCTGCTCGAACTGCTGCGTCGCGACCTCCGGATCGCGCGCGGCCAGCCCGAGCGCGTTGCGCGCGAGCTGGATCGGCGTCAGCACGAGGCCCCACGGCAGCCCCCACCAGCCGAACGCGGCCGATGCCAGCAGCGCGACCGCCTGCTTCCTGCGGCCGCAACGCCGGCAGCACACGTGGCGCCGCGTCGCCCAGCGCGTGACGAACAGCAGCGACACGACGCGATGCGACGCATGGACATCGACCGGCTGGTCGTCGCGACGGCAGATCGGGCACGGCCCGTAACGCCAGTCGTGCACGTACTCCCACACCTTCGCGTCGGGCACCCGTTCTGCCTCGACGACGATCGGATGCGCCCGGGCGCACGCCGGACGGCAATAGCGGCGGCCGTCGATCGACCGCCCGCCGACCAGGAACGTCCTGCCGCAGTGACTGCACTCTGCCACGGTAACCTCGGATAAGCGTGATGCGCCGCGTGCCGGCCGCGCGCGCATGGCTGCGCCGGCGGTCCGGACGGGCCGTTTCCTGTCTTAACGGCCGACGGCGCGCGGTCTTGAGCGGCTGGGGGCTGCGGCGCGTCAGCCGTGCAGCCCGTGCGAGGTCATCAGCCGATACAACGTCGCGCGCGAGATGCCCAGCGCGGCCGCCACGTCCGCATGCTGGTGGCGGTGGCGCATCAGCGTTTTCTCGATCGCGTGCCGCTCGGCCTGCCGGCGCGCTTGCGCGAGCGTCGGCAGCTGCCGCGACGTGTACGGGTGCAGTTCGAGATCGGCAGCCGAGATCATCGGGCCGTTCGTCATCACGACCGCGAACCGGATCCGGTTGATCAGCTCGCGCACGTTGCCGGGCCACGGATAGTTGTGGATCGCTTCGATCGCGCACGGCATGAAGCCGCGAATCCGCTGCGAACTGTCGCCGCGATAGCGCTGCAGCACGTAGTCGGCGAGCAGCATGATGTCGCGACCGCGCACGCGCAGCGGCGGCTCGTCGATGCGCAGCACGCACAGGCGGTAGTACAGATCCGCACGGAACCGCCCCGCCTGCATCGCGGCCTCGAGATCGACGTGGGTCGCCGACACGATCCGCACGTCCACCGGAAGCGACGCGTGCCCGCCGAGCCGCTCGATCGTGCCTTCCTGCAGGAAGCGCAGCAGGCTCGCCTGGCTCTCGAACGGCATGTCGCCGATTTCATCGAGAAACAGCGTGCCGCCGTGCGCGGCCTCGATACGGCCGATCTTGCGCTGGTGCGCGCCCGTGAACGCGCCGCGCTCGTGGCCGAACAGTTCGGCCTGCAGCAGCGTCGACGGAATGGCCGCGCAGTTCACGGCAACGAATGGCGCCTCGGCGCGCAACGACTGCTGGTGGATGGCCGCCGCCGTCAGTTCCTTGCCGGTGCCGGATTCGCCGGCGATGAATACGGTGGCGTCCGTGTTCGCGACCTTGCGGATCGTCGAGAATAGCCTGCGCATCGCGTCGCACGAGCCGATCATCGTGTCGCCGGGAGGCGCCGCATCTGCGTCCGGGCTGCCTTCCGCGAGCTTCAGCATCCCGTATGCATGACCGACCAGATAGCCGATGGTCGTATAGGCGGTCGCGTTGCGCACGTAGTCGAAGCAGCAGTGGCGAATCAGGCGTGCGATGGCGAGATCGCGCAGCCGCTCGTTGTCGGCGAGCGCGACCCAGCCGACGCGCGAATCGCGCAGCAGCGTCTCGAACGAGGCGACGTCGAGCGACGCGAAGCTGCCGAAATCGACGATGCCCGCATGCGGACGGTTCACCCTGACGAGATTCAGTGCGTCCGCAACGGTTTTCGCGCGCCACACGTCCCAGCCGCGCGACGCGAGACAGTCGACGAGCGCGGCATCGTGTTGCTGCGACAGGTAGACGAGCGGCCGCGACGGTGCGACAGGGTTGTGCCGGACGGCGATGAACGGGGCCGTCCCCGCATCGGGTTCGAGATCCTGCGGGCCCGACACCCTGATCTGGCAGCAATGGTTCACGATGGCCTCGTCGTGTAGGTTGGTTGTCGAAACGGCCGTTGCCGGATCGCGTAGGGCGGGGCATCGTGGTCCCGCGGCGCGGCGCCGGGCCGTCCTCGAATGGATGTTTCGTCATCGGCAGAAAACGACGCGCTGGGTATAGATTTGCGGCTCGACGACCGGCTTCGCGGAACGGTTGAGGTCGTCCCGATAAGCCCGGTAGGTCTTGCCGTTTACCGTCACTTCCGTCGAACGGGCCGTCTCGATCGAGTTGAGCCCGTTGCGCTGCCACCCGCTCACCCGATCCGCCGCCGTCACGGTCGACTCGCCGGCGATCTTCTGCGTGATCGTGCTGCCGTCGCTCCATGGCTGGGTCTGCATGTCCTCGGCATGCTGCATCGCGCCGATGGTCTTGCCGGTCGGCGCCGGCCCGTTCTGCGCTTCGAACGGCGCACCACGGCCATACACCGGCGATTGCCACGACGGCGCGTGCCCCTCCTCCGGCATCATGTAGATCATCTGCGGATCGCCGATCATCATCATCGGCGCGCAGGCCGTGTTGTCGGCGCGACCGAGCGTCGTCAGCGCCTGCGCGACGCTCACGGCGTTCGCGGCGGTCTGCTCGCCCAGGATCACGAAGACCGCCGGGTTCTGAAATACCGCCTGCGCAGCGGCTTGCGCGCTATACAGCAACAGAGCGACCAAAAAGATCCTCATGGTTGAGGCCTCCTTGCATCCTCGTCGGGCAAAAAGAGGTGTTGACCTCGGGGATGGGACCAACACCCGTGAAACGGGAAACGACCGTCGGGCATCGGGTTCGAACGACGTCCGTGCGGCCGGCGTTCCCGCCGCACGGGCGACCGACCCGCGTGCCTACGACGACGTGCTCGTCGAGATCACAGCCGGAGCCGGCACGACCGGTGCAGCCTGCCGGTCGACCGGAGCCGGCGGCAATCCTTGCGCCGGATCGGACAACGCCGGCATGCCGGCGGCCTGCGCAGCTGGCGCGTCCGGCACCTTCGCGTCGGCTGCCGGCATGTCGGCAGGCGCTGCGGCTGCGACGGGCTGCGCGGCTTCCGGCGCAGGCGCTTCCGCAGCGTGCGGAAGAGCGGCGGGGTGGG
>NZ_JAAGPP010000061.1:0-48705 GCF_017104975.1 Burkholderia sp. Ac-20344 | reverse complement strand
TCACTTCACCGCCGGTCGGCTCGATCAGCCCGGCGATGATGCGCAGCAGCGTCGACTTGCCCGACCCGGAACGGCCGAGCAGGCCGACGATCTCGCCTTCGCGCAGCGACAGGTTCGCATCGTCGAGCACGAGCAGCTCGCCCTGCGTCTTGTTGAAGCCGCGATTCACGTGCTCGACGCGCAGGATTTCGTCGCCGAGGCGTGGCGGCTGCAGCGGCTGGGACGCCTTGACGGGGGCGTTGACAACGGTCGAATTTTGCATCGCGCTTACTCTCAATCGAGACGGAGCCGGGATTCCGCATAGGCGTACATCGGACGCCACAGCAGACGGTTGAACAAGGTAACGAACAGGGACATCACGGCGATGCCCAGGATGATCTTCGGGAAATCGCCGGCGGCGGTGGTCTGCGCGATATACGAACCCAGGCCGTGCGCGACGACCTTCGTGTCGCCCCATTGCACGAACTCGGACACGATGCTCGCGTTCCACGCGCCGCCCGAGGCGGTAATCGCACCGGTCACGTAGTACGGGAAGATGCCGGGCAGGATCGCCTGCCGCCACCATTGCCAGCCGCGGATGCGGAAATTCTTCGTCGCTTCCTTGTAGTCGTTCGGATAGGACATCGCGCCGGCGATCACGTTGAACAGGATGTACCACTGCGTACCGAGCACGATCAGCGGCGACAGCCAGATGTCCGCATTCAGGTGGAAGTGGACGATCACGATCACGAACACCGGGAACAGCAGGTTGGCCGGGAACGCGGCGAGGAACTGCGCGAGCGGCTGGATCTTCTCGGCGAGCGCCGGGCGCAACCCGATCAACACGCCGAGCGGCACCCAGATCACCGACGCGATCGCGATCAGCACCAGCACGCGCAGCAGCGTGATGAGCCCAAGCACGAGCACGTGGCCGACCTCGCCCATCGTCACGCCGGTCGCGACGAACGTGACGACGCGCCACACGACGTACGCCGTCAGCAGGATCACGAACGCGCCCCACACGATGTCGCCGATGCGCGACGAGCCGCGCGACGACGCGACACGCGCACGCTTGCCCTTCCGCGACGGCACGCGCAGCGGAATCCGCGCGGCCTGCGACAGCAGCCAGCCGGCCGGCACGAGCAACTGATGGATCAGGTGCGTGCGGCGCATCATGTCGAGCAGCCACGACTGCGGCGCATCGCCGGACGCGGTGTTTTCCATCCGGAACTTGTCGGCCCACGCGACCAGCGGGCGGAACAGGAACTGGTCATAGGCGAGGATCACGACCGACATCGCGACGATCACCCAGCCCACCGCGCCGAGGTTCTTGTCGGAGATCGCCTGCGCGAGATACGCGCCGATGCCCGGCAGCGTGATGGTCTGGTTGCCGACGGTGATCGCTTCCGATGCGACGACGAAGAACCAGCCGCCCGACATCGACATCATCATGTTCCAGATCAGGCCCGGCATCGAGAACGGCACCTCGAGCTTCCAGAAGCGTTGCCACGGCGTCAGGTGAAAACCGCGCGACACTTCGCTCAGGTCGCGCGGCACCGTGCGCAGCGACTGGTAGAAGCTGAACGTCATGTTCCATGCCTGGCTCGTGAAGATCGCGAAGATCGCGGCCAGCTCCGCACCGAGCACGCGGCCCGGAAACAGCGCGAGGAAGAACGTGACGGTAAACGAGATGTAGCCGAGCACCGGCACCGATTGCAGGATGTCGAGAATCGGAATCAGCACCATGCCCACGCGGCGGCTCTTCGCCGCGAGCGTGCCGTAGACGAGCGTGAACACGAGCGACGCGATCATCGCGGCGAGCATCCGCAGCGTGGTGCGCAACGCGTATTCGGGCAGGTTCGACGGATCGAGCGAGATCTTCTGCGTCTGCAGCACGCCGATCGGCGCCATCGTCTGATGGAAGCCGACGATCGCCATCGCGAGCAGGCAGATGATCAGCGGAAACGCGACGGCATCCCAGCGGTTGGGCAACACGCGCCACGCCGAAGCGTTCGCGGTGCGGTTCGGATCGAAACTGATATCCATCGGTAGCGTCTTGTGTTGAATTGAAAATCGATGGGACCGGCCGCGCGTCGCGCAGCCGGAGGTCGCGCCCCCCCGGCGCGGATCAGAACAGTCCGTGCAGCACCCAGTACAGCGCGGCCGACAGGGCGATCGACGCGGGCAGCGTCAGCACCCACGCGAGCACGAGGTTGCGCACCGTATCCCAGCGCAGGCCCGAGCCGCTCGCCGTCATCGTGCCGGCCACGCCCGACGCGAGCACGTGCGTCGTCGATACCGGCAGCCCGTATGCATCGGCCATCCCGATCGTCAGCATCGCGACGGCCTCGGCCGATGCGCCCTGCCCGTACGTCAGGTGCGACTTGCCGATCTTCTCGCCGACCGTCACGACGATCCGCTTCCAGCCGACCATCGTGCCGAGGCCGAGTGCGATCGCAACCGCGACCTTCACCCAGGTCGGGATGAATTTCGTCGCGCGGTCCATCTGCGTCTTGAACGCTTCGAGCGCGCTCGCGTCCTCGACCGAAAACGCCGGCGCCTTCGCCTTCTCCATCAGCCGGATCGCCTCGGACGCGACGTACATGTTGTTGCGCACGTTGTCGACGAGGTTCTGCGGCACGCTCGAGATGCCGCCGGCCTGCGCGACCTGGTCGGCAATCGTGCCGGTGAGCTTGCCCAGCGCGGGAATCGTCGCGGGCGTCAGCTTGTGCGTGCGCACGTATGCCTCGACGTCGGCACGCGGATCGGCCGACTGTGCGGCCGGGTCCGCGTATTTGACGAGCGTCGTCGACGCATGGCGCGCCACCGCGACGAACGTGCTCGTCTGGTCGGGCGTCACGGCCTTGTTCAGCGCGTACGCGGTCGGCATCACGCCGATCAGGATCAGCATGATCAGCCCCATGCCCTTCTGCCCGTCGTTCGAGCCGTGCGCGAACGACACGCCCGTGCAGGTCAGGATCAGCAGCAGGCGGATCCAGAACGGCGGCGGCTTGTTGCCCTTCGGCTCCTGGTACAGCGCCGGCACGCGCACGAGCGCCTTCAACAGCAGCAGTACGAGCGCGGACAGCACGAAGCCGATCAGCGGCGAGAACAGCAGCGCCTTGCCGACGCCGAGCGCCTGGTTCCAGTCGACGCCGCTCGTGCCCGACGGGCCGCTGACGATCTGGTTCATCAGGCCGACGCCGATGATCGAGCCGACGAGCGTGTGCGAACTCGACGACGGCAGTCCGAAATACCAGGTCGCGAGGTTCCACGTGACGGCCGCGATCAGCAGCGAGAACACCATCGCGAAACCCGAGCCGCTGCCCACCTGCAGAATCAGTTCGACCGGCAGCAACTGCAGGATGCCGAACGCGACGGCGCCGCTCGACACGAGCACGCCGAACAGGTTCCAGAGGCCCGACCACACGACGGCGAGGTGCGGGTCGAGCGAATGCGTATAGATGACGGTCGCGACCGCGTTCGCGGTGTCGTGGAAGCCGTTGACGAACTCGAAGCCGAGCGCGATCAGCAGCGCGACGATCAGCAGCAGGAACGGGAGGACCGAGCTTTCCTTGACGGGACTGAGGTCGGCACTCAGATGAATGCCGACGTAGACGATGCCGCAGGCAATGATCAGAAAAAACAGCGCGAAGCTGATGTTGCGCGTGCGGTGACTCACCGCACCGCTGGGTTCCGTTGCCGCGAGATTCGGCATGAAGGGGCTCCGGAGAGGTGACTCGGAATGGCAGGCTATCGATCGGTCGTGACGCAAATGTGACGTGTCACTTACAGGACATTGACAGGTCATATGCCGGGAAACGCACATCGCCGCGCAAGCCGCCAACACGGGTGTCCGCCCTTGTAACGCGCGGGAATAAATCCGCCGCTTCGCCGGTATGGCACGCGAAGGCGCCGGTTTATTCCAGGACGATCCGGCCGTCCGGTTTCGTCACACGAATGCGAGGCTCACATGTCTTCATCGACCCCCACCAACCCGTCGCGCCGCAAGGCCCTGCAATGCATGGCCTTCGGTGGCCTCGGCACGCTGTTTACGCTATCGGGCGGCATCCTGACGCCGTTCGACCTCGCGCTCGCGCAGACCGGCGACGCGCTGCCGGCCAACGCGGGCCGCCCGCTGTTCGTGCAGATCAGCGACACGCACATCGGCTTCAACAAGGACGCGAATCCCGACGTGTCGGCCACGCTGAAGCAGACGATCGACCTCGTCAACGGCATGCCGGCGATGCCCGCACTGGCCATCCATACCGGCGACATCACGCACCTGTCCAAGCCCGAGGAATTCGACCACGCGTCGCAACTGCTCTCCGCGCTGCGCGTGCCGGAACTGCATACGGTGCCCGGCGAGCACGACGTCACCGACGGTTCGGGCGCCGAATATTTCAGCCGGTTCGGCAAAGCGTCGGACAACCGCGGGTATTACAGCTTCGACCACGCGGGCGTGCACTTCATCGGCCTCGTCAACGTGATGCACTTCAAGCCGAACGGGCTCGGCAGCTTCGGCGACGACCAGCTCGCGTGGCTCGCGCAGGATCTCAAGGGCCGCTCGTCGAGCACGCCGATCGTCGTGTTCTCGCACATGCCGATGTGGACCATCTACGAGCCGTGGGGCTGGGGCACCGGCGACGCGCCGCAGACGATGGCGCTGCTGCGCCGCTTCGGCTCGGTCACCGTGCTGAACGGGCACATCCATCAGATCGTGTCGAAGGTCGAGGGCAACGTGACGTTCCACACCGCGCGCTCCACCGCGTTCCCGCAGCCGACGGCCGGCAACGGCCCGGGCCCCGTGCCGCTCACCGTGCCGCGCGACCGGCTGCCGTCGATGCTCGGCGTGACGACCGTCGAATTCGCGGGTCATCCCGTCGCGTCGTCACTGCACGATGCGACGCTGGCCTGACGCACCGAACTGCAAGGAGACCGACATGACCCGCTTCAAGCAATCCAGCCTCATCGCGGTGCTGATCCTGTGCGCCACCGCCCCGCTCACCGCGTTCGCGCAGGGCCCGGACGGCACGCTCGTGACGATCCGCAATTTCATGTTTTCGCCGATGTCGACCACGATCAAGGCCGGCACGACGATCACGTGGAAAAACCTCGACGGGGAGCCGCACACCGTCGTCAACGACGCCGGCATCTTTCATTCGAAGGCGCTCGACCAGGACGAGACGTACTCGTTCCGCTTCGACAAGCCGGGCGTCTACAAGGTGTTCTGCGGGATTCACCCGTACATGAAGGAGACCATCACGGTCGAATGACGCGGCGCACCACGACACGCGCGGACGAATGGCGGGCGGCGACCCCCGCCCCAGATCGCCTAAACTGAATCGATCTGTTCGGATCCGACCCACCGTCACACGCAGCGAGGCAAGCCATGACCGCGAGCCAGCCGGCACGCATGGATCTCCCCGGGCAAGTCGTGCTCGTGCTCCAGGGCGGCGGCGCACTGGGCGCATTCCAGCTCGGCGTCTTTCAGGCGATGGACGAAGCCGGCATCCGGCCCGACTGGGTGGTCGGGACGTCGATCGGCGCGATCAACGCGGCGCTGATCGCCGGGAACCCGCCGGAGCAGCGCTACGAGAAACTGTCGGCCTTCTGGCGCCGCGTGACCGAACGGACCCGTTTCGACACCGCGCCGCTGCTGCCCGGCTGGAACCGGACGCTGGCCGAACTGACGATCATCGGCGGCGGCATCGCGGGATTCTTCGAGCCCAATCCCGCCTCGTGGCTCGGGCCGATGGTTCGCCTCGGCGTCGATCGCGCCTCGTATTACCGGATCGCGCCGCTGCGCGACACGCTTGCGTCGCTGATCGATCCCGACCTGCTGAACGCGGGCCACCCGCGCCTGACCGTCAGCGCGGTCAATGCATGCACGGGCACGATGCGCTATTTCGATTCGCGCGACACGCGGCTCGGGGTCGAGCACATCATGAGCTCGGGCGCACTGCCGCCCGCGTTCCCGGCGATACGGATCGACGGCGAACCATACTGGGATGGCGGCGTGTATTCGAACACGCCGGTCGAGGTCGTGCTCGACGACAACCCGCGCCGCAGCTCGATCATTTTCTCCGTCCAGATGTGGAATCCGGCCGGCCCCGAGCCCGAGAGCATCTGGCAGGTGTCGGAGCGGCAGAAGGACATCCAGTATGCAAGCCGCACCGACAGCCACATCGCGCGCCAGCAGCAGATCCACCGGCTGCGCCACGTGATCCGCGAACTGGCCCGGCACGTGCCGGACGCCGAACGCGCGTCGCCGGCCGTGCGCCGGCTCGCCGCGTGGGGATGCGAAACCACGATGCACCTGGTCAAGCTCGCGGCGCCGCGACTCGCCGACGACAACCAGCTGAAGGACATCGATTTCACGCCGAACGGGATCGCCGCGCGCAGGCAGGCCGGCTACGAGGCCGCGCAGCGGGCCATTGCGGCACGTCCGTGGGACACGCCGACGGACCCGACGGAAGGCATGACGGTATTCGACGCCAGCGCACCGCCAATCCCGGAAAACCCGGCATGACACGCGGTGCCGCGACCGCGCACCGACAGCGTCGGCGCCATCACTCACGATCGGCCTGAAGGCGGGCGCGGCCGGCCGCATTCACCTCGACCATCGCCACGCCATCGCGCGCGGGGTGCCGGACCGCGTAGCCGCGGGCATCTGCTGCGGAATCCGGCGCATCGCGGCGAGCACGAGGCCCCACGCGAGTTCGGCGGCCGCATGAGAAGGCGTGCCCGCATGCTGGTTCGACGACACGATCACGCCGTGCGCGGATCTCGCACACACGCTCACTGGCCTGCCGCTCGTATGTCCGGCGCCGTACCGGCTACGACCGGACACGATTGCGGCAGTGCCTGCCCGAACAGCACGGCCAGCCCGCAAGCGGACGTGAACATGCCGAGACCGTCATGCCCGACGCCCGGCACTTCGACGACCTGCTGCGCAAGATCGTCAGGATGCCGCTTCTTCAGGTAGTCGAAATACGCAAGCCCGCGCGCGAGTCGGTACGGGCCTTGGGCCATGGCCGCGCACGAGCGGTCGATGAAGTGCGTGTACGGGTTCGTGTCGGCCTGGCCGAGCAGGTACACGACATGACGCGCGACATAGCGCGCTTCGAGATCGCGCACGTCCTGCGACGCGACGTAGGGCGGCGCCGACTTCAGCCCGTATTTCCATTCGGTCGCGCGCGGGCAGGTTCCGCCTGCGATCGCCTGGCCGTCCGGCCGTTCGTCGTCGAAATACAGGTAGCTCGACGGGTTCGCGACCACATAGCGCACGGCGATGCCGGCCCGCACCAGTGCATCGCCTTCGTGCCCGGCCACCGCATAGCGCTGCAGCAACTGCGCGCCGGCGGAATGGCCGATCACGACCACGGTCGACAGCGCGGGATACAGGCTCCGGTCGGCGAAATGCGCGAGCAATGCGTCGAGCGCGGTAAACGAACTGATCGGCCCCGGCTGACGGGCCGCGTCGCCGCCCTTCCATCCTTCCTGCGTCCACGCCAGCGTCTGCACCGGCAACGAGAATGCGCGCATATCGGCGCGCGTCAGGAACTGCGGCGCGACGACCATCGTGCCCCTGCCGGCCGCACCGGCCTTGTCGACGACCTCGCGCCCCGATGCGTAGTACGCGTCGGCATTGCGAAGCGTGCCGTGAATCACGACGAAGACACGTGTGACATCGGGCGCGGCCTGGTCGAGCGGGCGATCGGCGTAGACGGGCAGCACCGCACTGCCCTGCGGCGTATCGACGGCGACCCGCTGGCCGGCGACGGCCTTGACCGGTGCGTCGAGGCGTGCGCGCTGCGCAGGCGTGGCGGCTTCGGCCGGACACGCACCGCCCGGCACGCCGAGCACGGCACCGGCCGCCGCGAGCGAAACGGCACATGACAGCGTTCGGGCGGCCGGCAGTGCGCGCGAGAACCGGAGACGGGCGAAGGCGACGGAAATGAGTGACATGGCGACGGATCGAGTGGCGGGTATGACTTTAACGGCGATGGTCGCAGAATCCGTCGCGCGCCGCCGGACTGTTGCGGGAAGCGGTTCAGTCGGCCGATTCTGCGCGGCGTTCGGCCGCCCGCGCAGAACCGGCATCACCGGGCGTCGATCGTCTGGATGCCCGGCAAGCCCGCCCGCTCCGACGCCCGCGCGAACCCTTTCGCATCGAGCCGATGACGGTGCACGCTCCCCCCGGTCACGACGTCGCCCGGCGCTTGATTACCCGGCCAACGACCGAATGGCAACGTTACGCAACGGTGCTCTCTTTCAATAACAAATTCGGCATATTTAAAATAAAAATCAGAATAAATTATTTACCCCATCTCAAACTTTAAAAATCCATCACATACAATACAACTGCCGATCAGGATGATTAAAGCAACACCGAATCGGCTTCCCGTTTCAATTATCGATATTGTTTCAACAATAGATAAGGAGAAGCGATCATGGCTCAAGTAACACTATGGGGTAGCGTCCAGAGCAACGGGACGGTTGTCGACGGCTCGGGCGGATTCACCGTGAAACGTGAAAGCACGGGCACGTATCAGCTCTCGTTCAGCACCGCCTTCACCAAGACGCCGGCCATTACCGGGTCGCAATGGGGGTACGGCGGCGGGCAAAACACGCTGGACAACGTGATCTTCCCGGCGCTTTCCGGCAGCGGCGCCACGATTCAAACCGGCGACTCATACGGTAAATATAGCGACCGGAATTTCAGCTTCGTCGTTATCGGCTCGATCAGCTGATACTCGATCCAATCTGCATTCA
The DNA here is from genome assembly GCF_017104975.1 of Burkholderia sp. Ac-20344. Taxonomy (NCBI): domain Bacteria; kingdom Pseudomonadati; phylum Pseudomonadota; class Betaproteobacteria; order Burkholderiales; family Burkholderiaceae; genus Burkholderia; species Burkholderia sp. Ac-20344. The sequence continues at coordinate 39,948 of NZ_JAAGPP010000061.1, read as the reverse complement.
TGCCGAAAGCCGGGATTTCATGAAAATGCCCTTTCCTGAATCCTGAGCGAAATGCAGGCCCTATGGGTTCGTCGGTTTGACGAACCCGGGATGCCGGGATGAAGCCCGCGAAATCGCCGTTTCGCGGACACCGATTCCCGGCGTCCATCACCGGAACTGCCGGCCGCCGGCAGGTCGATCGCACTGGCCCGGAAACAGACCGTCAGGATCATCGACATCCCGGCGATCGACAGGCCGACGCCGCGTCAGCGCGATGCGTCGGACGGATCGCGCCGCATCCGTTGCACGATCGCGTCCAGTTCGCCGATGTGCGTGGCCACCGCCCGCTTGCCCGCTCGCGCCCATCCGTCGAACGACGTCATCCCGCTCACGGCACCGATCTGCGCCGGCGTCGCGCGAGCGACGTCCAGCTGACGCAACGCATGTTCCGTACATTCGATGATCGCAGCGGACGAATCCGCCAGCGTCAGATCGAAATCGAAGATGACGGCCCGGACAGACATGAAAGGACTCCGCAAACAAAAATGGCTCGCGATCGATGCGCGAACCGGCATGACGTTGCGACGCGCACTGGCGTATCGACCCATCAGCGTTCCTGGCCGGATTGCTCGCGATCGGCCGCGTCGAACCCGTCGGGGTTGCTCACGATGGCCGGGAAAAGCGCGTACATCTATTGGGTGCCCGACTCTACGCTCAATACGGTGACTCAATGTAATGTACGCACCTGGCACGCCGGGCATGGCCATTCACGCGACGCACAAACAGGGGCGCATTGGCGTTGCGTGAGGGGCGACATAAGCTGCACGCATTTCTCCGCTGATACGAAGAAGGCCACGGGCCGCCGATCCTGCTGAACGGCGAGGCCGGGGCGACGGAGGTCGATCCCCGCGTTTGGCCCCGTGTCTGCCGACGCCGTTACGCGGCCTCATCCCCGGCTCCTTTTCGCCGCCCGTTGACGCGCCGACTTGGCCATGCCGCGAGCCCGCGCACCACCACCGCGTGCCCGGCCCCATCCTCGCCGCGGCCCGTGATCTCGTCCAGCGCCCGGTTGTTGGTGCACGGCCCGAACACACCTATCGCCACCATCACGATCAGCATACTGCCGCCGATCAGCACGAAAACCGCGGACACCCCGGCGCGTTCGAGCAACAGCGCGACGATGAAACTGCTCGCGATGCCCGTCAGGCGGCCGATCGAATGCACGAAGCCGAGCGCGCGCCCGCGGATCTCGGTCGGAAACACTTCCGACTGGTACGCAGTGCCGTTGCTCGCGAGCACCGTGTTGGACAGCGTGACGAGCAAGCCGAACACGATCACGAACGGCGCCTGCGCCGACATCGCGAACGCGGTGCCGAACAGCGCAACGCCGAACGCCGACGCGACGATCAGCCACTTGCGCTCGATCCGGTCGGCGAGCAGGCCGGCGACGAACGGCGACACCGGATACGCGAACGCGATCAGGAACGCATACCAAAGACTCTTCGTGACGGTTGCGCCCTGCGCGGCGAGCAGCGTCGGCAGCCACTGGCTGAAGCCGAAGAAGCCGATGCTCAGGAATGCATTGAACGCGATCAGCATCGCCGTGCGGCCGCGATGCCGCGCATCCCACATCGACGGCGCGCGCTGCGCAGCCGGGGCAGCTGCGGCCGGCGTCCGGACCGCGGGCAGCGGCCGGCCGGATTCCCGCTCGACCGCCTGCTCGAGCCGCTGCAGCACGGCTTCGGCCTCGGCCTCGCGGCCGGTGCGGGCGAGCCAGCGCGGCGACTCCGGCAACCGCGACTGCAGCCACCAGACGACGACCGCACCGCTGCTGCCGAGCAGCACGACCCAGCGCCACCCGGACATCCCGAGCGGATCGCGCGGCACCCATAGCCACGACACCAGCGCGAGCACGGGCATCGCGAGATAGCCGACCGCGAAGCACAGCGCGAACGCGCGACCGCGCACCGCCTTCGGCACCAGCTCGGTCAGGAACGCGCTGATCGTGATCAGCTCCGCGCCGATGCCGCAGCCCGCGATGAAACGGCACACGAGAATGCCGAGCGCATGCGTCTGCACGCACATCGCAAGGCTCGCCGCCGTGTAGAGCAGCAGCGCGCCGGTGAACAGCGTGCGCCGCCCGAAGCGATCCGCGAGGCGCGACACGAACATCTCGCCGACGAACAGCCCGGCGAACGTCGCCGCGCCGAGTGCGCCCTGGTCGGACATGCCGAGCACACCGTGCGAGCCCGCGTGAAAGATGCCGTCGCGGATCAGCCCCGGCGGCAGGTAGGTCATCTGGAACAGGTCGTAGACCTCGAAAAAACCGCCAATGCTCAGGAACAGCACGAGCGTCCAGATGCTGGCCGTCGCGGGCAGGCGGTCGATGCGCGCGGCGATCGACGCCGCATGGGAATGGGACATGGCGACTCCTCGGTGATCCGCCCGCGCGGCCTGCGCGAAGCGGCGGACAGGGCGCCGGCGCGGCGTGCGCACGGCGCCGACGTTCATACGGTGGCGACCGGATTGACCGGCGACCCGACGAGCCCGCGCAGGTGCAGCGGCGGCGCGGTCAACAGGAAGCGGTTGCGCCGGTGCGCGCGCAACCAGTCGGCAAGCGGCGTCAGGTGCCACAACTCGCCGAGATGAATGCCGAGCTTGAACAGGCACAGCTCGTGCAGCGGCATCAGCGCGCCGGGCCGTTCGCGCGCCGACGCATGGCGCGGGCGCTCCTCGACCGCGTGGTTGTCCGCTGCGAGCGCGGCGAGCCCCGATGCGTCGATCCATTCGAGCAGGCGCGGATCGTTGCCGTCGAGCACGCAGCACACGTCCGGCGCGCCGGGCTCGTCACGCGCGTCGGCGTCGAGCAGGCGATCGGCGAAGCCCGTATGCACGCACACGATGTCGCCGCGCTCGACAACGACGTCATCCGCGCGCAGCACCGCCATCCATTCCGCATAGCCGATCTTGCGCCGCTCGTCGCCGAAGTGGCGGCGCAGGTCGACCAGCACGCCACGCCCCTGCACGCCGGTTTGCGCCATCACCTCGATGCCGAGCGCGCGCGCGCCGCCGCGCGGCGCACCGGCTTCGGGCACGTGGATGTGCTCGTCCATCCGGTAGCCGTTGTAGAACACGCGGGCTCGCTCGCCGTCGCCCGCCGGGTCGAACAGCGAGCCGACGTGCGACAGCGCATCCCACTGCGTCGAGAACTGCGAGTGCATGCAGAACGAATCGTCGCAGACCACATCGGTTGCGTTGACAACCTGTTCGTCCGCCCGATAGCCGAAGTACGGCTTGTCGCCGAGCAGCGCCGGCATGATCGCCGGCGGCCGGCGCCGCGCGTTCAGCCCGCCGCCGCGCGGCACGTCGAGCGGCAGGCTGAGCGAAAACACACGGCCTTCGCGCACCTCCGCGACGCCGCGCAGCACCGCGTCGGCCGTCAGCCAGTTCAAGCGCCCTTTCTGATCGTCCGGGCCGAAATCCCCCCAGTTCGAGCCGGGCGGCCGATGGGTCCAGCGTGGCTTCATGGTGTCTCCTCCATGCAATGTCCAGGGTGCGGCGGCAGGCGCGCGCGACCGTCCTTCGCGGCCGCGTCGCGCCCAAGGTTGCTCGCCTAGCGTGTGCGGATCACGCCGAGCCCGGCGAGCCGCTCGTACTCGTGTTCGCCGAGCAGCGGCATCAGGATCTCGCGATTGTTCTCGCCGAGCGCGGGCGCCGGCCGGCGAAACGTGCCGGGCGTGGCGGACAGGCGTGGCGTGATGTTGTGCATCGGCAGGCTGCCGACGTCGTCGTCCGGTAGCTCGACGAGCGCTTCGCGATCGATCACGTAGCGGTCCTGAACGATCTGGGCGATATCATGGATCGGTCCGGCCGTCACGCCTGCTTCCTCGAAGAACGCGAGATTGGCGTCGAGATCGCGTGCGGCGATGAATTCGCCGACGATCGCATCGAGCGCCTCCGCGTGCTGCACGCGCTGCACGTTGGTCGCGTAGCGCGGATCGTCGATCAGGTCCGCGCGGCCGATCGCGCGGAACAGCCGCTCGGCCATCGCCTGCGTCGAGCTCGACAGGCACAGCCACTTGCCGTCGCGGGTGCGATACGCGTTGCGCGGCGCGGTATTCGACGAGCGGCTGCCGGTGCGCGCCTTGATCTCGCCCGACATGACGTAGTTCGCGGCGGCCGGCCCGAGGATCGACAGCAGCGGCTCGAACAGCGACACGTCGATCACCTGTCCCGCCGCGCCGTGCGCGTCGCGCGCATGCAGCGCGACCAGCACGGCGATCGCGCCGGACAGCCCGGCCGTCATGTCGCCGAGGAACATCGGCGGCAGCACCGGCTCACGATCGGCGAAGCCGTTGATCGCCGCGAACCCCGCGTACCCTTCCGCGAGCGTGCCGAAGCCCGGCTTGTGGCGGTACGGCCCCGTCTGCCCCCAGCCGGAGATCCGGGCGACCACCAGTTCCGGACGAATCGCGAGCAGGTCGTCCGGGCCGAGCCCCATCTTCTCGGCGACGCCGGGCTTGAAGCTCTCGACGAACACGTCCGCGTCGCGCACCAGCCGGCGGACGATGTCGATCCCCTCGGGCGCGCGCAGGTCGACGCATACGCTGCGCTTGTTGCGCCCGTACACCTTCCAGTTCGTGCTGATCCCGCCTGCGCCGACCGCGCGCAGCGTATCGCCGCGCTCGCTCTCGACCTTCACGACGTCCGCGCCGAAATCGGCGAGCTGCACGCTCAGCATGTTGCCCGCCATCAGGCGCGACAGGTCGACGACGCGCACGCCCGCGAGCGGCCCCTGCGCGCCGGCGTCGAACGGTTTCGGATGGATCGGGCCGGTGGACGCGCGACGGCGCGCGCCGGCCGCGTGAGCGGCCTGCGGATCGGGAACGAACATGCTTGTCTCCTGGTGGGTGGGTGTCGTTCTGGGTGTCGTTCGATGCGGAATGCCGGTAAGGCCGCGCGCTCAGCCGCGCACGGCGCTACTCGAGCAGCACGCCGAGCTGGTCGGCCGCCCGGAACGCCCCGCCCGCGGCGGGCAGATCGCCGCCCAGCGCATGCGTCAGCTCGGCGGCGGCCGCCTGCACGCACGGCAAGTAGTCGGCCAGCACCTTCTTGTTGAAGCGGTAGCGCGGCACGCCGAGCGAGATCGCACCGCTCAGCACGCGGCCGACGCCGAACGCCGGGCACGCGATCGCCGCGCTTTCCGGGTCGCGCTCGGCGATCGACACCGCGTAGCCCTGCTCGACCGTCTTCTCGTAGTCGCCGCCGCGCGTGCCGCTGAACGCGAGCAGCACGCGCCCGGCCGCGCCGACGTCGAGCGGGAAGCGGTCGCCCTCGCGCAGATGCGTGCGCACCGAGCGCTGGGCCTGGATGCGGAACAGGCACACGCGCTGGTCGCCTTCGCGCACGTAGAACGCGGCCGTCTCGCCGGTTTCCACCGACAGCTTCGACAGGATCGGCATCGCGTACTCGCGCAGCTGGAACGACTCGCGATACATCATCCCGAGCTGGAACACGGCCGGCCCCAGCACGTAGCGGCCGTCCGGCAGACGCTTGATGAAGCGGAACTGCTCGAGCGATTCGAACATCCGCAACAGCGTGCTCATGTTGAGCCCAGTCTCTTCGCTGACCTGTGCCAGCATCAGCCCGCCGGGTGCATCGCCGAACGCCAGCAGCGCGGTCAGCGCGCGGTTGACCGCGGCCACGCCGCCCTCGGCCGGATTGCTTGTCTCCACCTTGCTCATGTCCACCTCGTGCGATGCCGGGCATCCGTGCCGCGTCGCGGCGGCCGGCACCGTAAAAATGAAAGTCACTTTCATTATACGCAGATCTTCGATGACATCAACATGAATCCGCGCAGCTTCGCTCGCTCATCGTCGCGCAATCCCCTTTTAAACTAGGCGTTAACGATAATCTTGACGAATGGGGTCATCCATCACAAAAATGAAAGTGACTTTTATTTTTCGAGGAAATCGATGAATTCGTCGTCCCAACCCGTCTGGCGCTCGCTGCTGTACGTCCCCGCCCACGTCCCCCGTTTCGTCGCATCGGCCGCCGCGAGCGACGCCGATGCGCTGATCCTCGACCTCGAGGACAGCGTCCCGCCCGCATGCAAGGACACTGCCCGCGACGGGCTGGCCGACGCCGTGCCGGCATTGCGTGCGCCCGGCCGCAACGTGCTGGTGCGCGCCAACGCCCCGCTCGACCTGCTGGTGCCCGACCTGCGCGCGGCCGTCCGCGCCGGCGTGGACGGCGTCGTGCTGCCGAAGGTGCGCGGCGGCTCGCACGTCGAGGCGATCGACGAACTGCTGGCTACGCTCGAGGAGGAAGCCGGCGCGCCGCCCGGCGGCACGCGGATCGTCGCGATCGTCGAAACGCCGCGCGCGTTCCAGGCAATGGACCGGATCGCGCGGGCGTCGCCGCGCGTCGTCGCGATGATGCTGGGCGGCGGCGATTTCGCGCTGAACTGCGAAAGCGGCGCGAGCGCCGACGTGCTGCGCGTGCCGAAGCAGTTGCTGATCATCGCCGCGCGCGCCGCCGGCATCCTGCCGCTCGGCCTGATCGGCGGCCTGGACGAACTGCGCGATCTCGACGCATTCGAACGCATCGCGCGCGCGTCCGCGGAGCTCGGCTATGCAGGCGCGACGTGCATCCATCCGCTGCAGGTCGGCGCGCTGAACCGCGCGTTCCGGCCCGACGATGCCGCGGTGCGCGACGCGAACGCGCTGCTGGCCGCTTACGACGACGCCCGCGCGAACGGACGCGGCGCGCTGCGCATCGACGGCCGGATGATCGACGCGCCCGGCGTCGCCCGTGCGAAGCGGGTGCTCGCGCGTCACGCGGCCGTGCAGGCGCGTGCCGACGGCACGCCCCGGTGATGCGAACGCCGCCCCTCATCGCCGCGTTTCGTCCCTGCGCGACCTGCGCATGCGCAGGTCGCGCGATGCACCCGCACGTTCCGCCACGACGCGGGCCGTTCGCCGACCGGCCCGGATAGCGTCGCCCCGCAGCACCGCCGCGCGGCTCGACCGGTGCGGCGCCGCAATCAAATAAATAACAAACCCATGAAGGAGACAAGCCATGGGCAAGCGAATGTCCGCACTGTGCGGACTGGGCCTCGTATCGGCCAGCGCCTGCGCGCAAAGCACGATCACGCTGTATGGCGTGGCCGACATCTATACGGAATTCCTCACCCACCAGGCCGCACCCGGCGACAAGTCGTCGGCATCGCTCGTGCGAATGGCGTCGGGCGGCAAGAGCGGCTCGCGCTGGGGCCTGAAGGGCGTCGAGGATCTCGGCGGCGGCTGGCAGGCCGCGTTCCGGCTCGAAAGCGGGATCAACCTGAACAACGGCACCGGCACCGGTGCAGGCGGCTTCGACCGCTCTGCGTGGGTCGGGCTGCAGCACGAGCACTGGGGCGCGTTGCGGCTCGGCCACCAGTACTCGACGCTGTTCGACATCATGGAGCCCTATTCGCCGACGGGCGCGTACTCGACGCTGTACGAGCCGGCCGGCGCGATCGTCGGCGTCAATTTCCGCGAGAACAACGTCGCCAAGTACCTGGCGAAGATCGGCTCGCTGACGCTCGAAACGCACTATTCGTTCGGCGGCACGCCCGGCGCATTCCAGTCGAACGCCGCGTACGGCGCCGGCGTCGACTATGCCGGCGGCACCTTCTCGTTCGCCGCCGCATTCGACAACGTCAACACGCCGCAACCGGGCGGCTTCGCGCATTTCCGCCGCTACGCCGCCGCCGCGATCGTGTCCGTCGACCGCGCGCAACTGCTGGCCGGCGTCACGCACGGCCAAAGCAGCGTCGCAGCGACGTCGGTCGTGACGCGCTACACGTTCTGGTGGGCCGGCGTGCGCTACGCGATCACCCCGTTCCTGCAAGCGATCGGCGCGTTCTATTACGAGGACATCCGCGCGCAGAACCCGCCGAACGCGCACGCGAGCGCGCCGCACCCCGCCAACCCGCAGCAGGTCACGCTGCAACTGAACTACTTCCTGTCGAAAGCCGTCACGCTGTACCTGGCGGGCGGCTACGCGCGCCGCGCCGCGCTCGATTTCGACAACTACAACTACAACTTCCTCCACTACACGCTGGCCGCCGACCGCGCCAGCAGCGCGGGCGCGGCACTTGGCCTGCGCAAGCTGTTCTGAGCTCGCTTCTCCCCCAGCTTCAGGAACCTCCGGAGTCATCGCACCATGAACCGCCGCTACTTCCTTTCCACCCTGACCGGCGCGGCGCTCGCGCTACCGCTCGCCCAGGCCCGCGCCGGCGCGCTGCTCGCCGCCGACCGCCCGGATCTCGCGCAACAGCTCGCCGACTACGCGGCCGGGCTGCAGTATCGCGACCTCGACGCCGCGACGATCGAGACGATCAAGGCGCACCTGATCGACGCGCTCGGCTGCGCGATCGCCGCGCACGACGAACGCCCGGTGCGCATCGCGCGCGACGCCGCGTTCGCGTCGCCGGGCGGCATATCGACGATCGTCGGCACGAACCAGCGCACGAGCCCCGATCTCGCCGCGTTCGCGACCGGCACCGCGCTGCGCTACTACGATTTCAACGACGCGTACGCCGGCAAGGAGACCGGCCATCCGAGCGACAACATGTCCGCGTGCCTCGCCGTCGCCGAAGCGCAGCACGCGAACGGCCGCGACCTGATCCTGTCGATCGCGATCGCATACGAGATCGCGTGCCGGCTGATGGACGCCGCCGCGATCAGCCCGCGCGGCTGGGACCACACGTGCTACAGCCTGCCCGCCGTCGCGCTGGCCGCCGGCCGGCTGATGCGCATGCCCGCGCCGCAACTGGTGCAGGCGGTGAACCTGTCGATCAACAGCCATCTCGCGCTGAACCAGACGCGCGTCCAGCAACTGTCGAACTGGAAGGCGCTCGCCGATGCGGACGCGGCGCGCAACGCGGTGTTCTCGACGCAGCTCGCGCGTGCCGGGCTGACCGGCCCCGCGCCGATCTTCGAAGGCATGGCGGGGTTCTTTCCGCAGGTGTCCGGGCCGTTCGCCATCGACACGCGCGAATTCGGCGGGCGCGGCGGCGCATTCCGGATCGGCAAGTGCTTCGTGAAGTTCTATCCCGCGCAAGGGCTCACGCAAACCGCGATTCCGGCCGCGCTCGACGTCGCCGCGCAGGTCGGCGACCTGCGCCGCATCCGGCGCATCGAGATCCACACGACCGAGGTCGGCTACGTGACGGCCGGCCGCGACCGCGAAAAATGGGCGCCGTCGACCCACGAGACGGCCGATCACAGCCTGCCGTACATCGTTGCGCGTGCGATGCTCGACGGCGACATCACGACCGAGAGCTACCGGCACGACGCGCTGCGCGATCCGGCGCTGCGCGCGCTGATCGAGCGGATCACGGTGCGCGAGGACCCGGCGCTGACTGCCCGCTATCCGGCGCAGGCGCCGAACCGGGTGACGGCCGTGCGCGAAGACGGCACGATCTGCACGAAGCAGGTGGACGACCTGCCCGGCTCGCCGACGCGGCCGATGCAGCGCGACGACTACGACGCGAAGTTCACGAAGAACTGCCGGCGGCACTGGAAACCGGCACAGATCCGCGCGGCGCTCGATTACCTGTGGCGGCTCGACGAACAGCCCGACGTCGCGACACTGCCCCCGCTGCTCGTCGTCGGCTGACCCGGGTGCTCGGCCTAAGCTTCCGCTGCGACGCCGTGCCGCTCGAGCGCTTCCGCGACCTCGACGATGCGGCCGCGCAGCCATGCGTGCGCGTTGCTGCCGTCGTAGCGGCGGTGCCAGTACAGCGACCACGCGACGGGCTCCATCGCGAGCGGCAGTTCGCGGATCACGAGCCGCTCGTCGTCGAGGCTCACCGCATGGCGCTCCGACATGATCACCGCGTACGGCAACGCATCCAGCATGTTCGGTACGACGAGCCAGTGCGGCACGTTGAGCGCGATGCGCCGCGTGCAGTTCATGTTCGCGAGCAGGTTGTCGATCAGGCTGTGATCGACCGGGTTGATCGTCACGTTGAGGAAATCGAGCGCGAGGAACCGCTCGAGCGTCAGCGGCCTGCCCGCTTCCGGATGGCTGCGGCTCATCACGCAGACCATCCGGTCATGAAACACGGTTTGCGACGACAGCGTGCCCGAATGTTCGAGACCCGCGCTGATCGCCAGGTCGAGCAGCCCCGATTCGAGCGCGTCGGCCGTCTTGGCGGCGCTCATGTGCACGACGTCCATGCCGATATTCGGGCTGGTCAATCGCATGCAGCGCAGCAGGGCCGGCAATAAAAGCAGCTCGGTGAGATCCGACATGCGTATCGTAAAATGGCGCTCGGACGTAAATGCATTGAATTGATAATCCGATTCAAATAATTCCTCGATTTGTTGCATGATCTGTCGAATTGGCATGGCCAGCGCCTGCGCGCGCGGCGTCAATTCCATGCCGACGGCGGTGCGCGCCAGGATTTCGTCCTTGAACACGAATCGCAGCCGCGCCAGCGCATTGCTGACGGCCGGCTGCGTGAGGCCGACCTTCAGGCCTGCCCGTGTGACCTGTTTCTCCGTCAATAGCGCATCGAGTATGACCAGCAGGTTCAGATCGATCGAACGTAGATTCATGTTTGCGACCATCCACTAAACAGGTTAATCACCGCCTCCGATTACGATTGCGATATTCCGCAACCGGAGCAATCCCCTGATATTTAGTGCAATGCACAAGAATAGTCCAATCTTGACGCATCGATATTTTTTAGATAGTGGGCGATATTTTTTATATTTTTGATTTAAATCACCCGTTTTTCATCGATTCTTCCGGATATCTTTCCAATCGGCTATTGAGTGTGCGCTTTGTGCAAGCCGATCGCGTTGCAAAAAAGTGCGGGCGGCCGCCGCCACAGCCGCCCGCAGGCTCAAACGGTCGCGACAGGATTCGCCGGCGCGCCGACCAGGCCGCGGATATGCAATGGCGGCGCGGTCAGCAGAAACCGGTTCCGGCGATGGGCATGCAGCCAGTTCGCGAGCGGCGTCAGATGCCACAGCTCGCCGAGGTGAATGCCGAGCTTGAACAGGCACAGTTCGTGCAGCGGCATCAGTGCGCCCGGTCGCGCAAGCGGCTGCGCATGCTGCGGACGTTCCTCGATCGCATGGTTGTCGGCCACGAGCGCGGCCAGCCCCGATGCGTCGATCCACTGCAGCAGCCGCGCATCGCTGCTGTCGAGCACGCACGCGCTCGCGACCGTCGCCGGCGATCCGCCGTCGTCGTTCAGCAGCAGATCCGCGAAGCCGGTGTGAATGCAGACGATATCGCCGTGCTCGACCTGCACGCGATCCGCCTCCATCACCTGCTGCAGTTGCGCGAAGCCGACCTTCGTGCGCGCGTCGCCGAAATGACGCCGCAGGTCGATCAGCACACCGCGCCCCTGCACGCCCGTCTGCGCCATCACCTCGATGCCGAGCGCGCGCGCGCCGCCCGTCGCGTCGCCCTCCTGCGGCACCCGCAGATGCTCGCCCATCCGGAAACCGTTGTAGAACACGATTTCAGGTACACCGTCGTCGTCCGCATCGAACAGGCCGCCCACGTGCGACAAGCCGTCCCATTGCGTCGAGAACTGCGAGTGCAGGCAGAACGCATCATCGCAGACCACATCGGTTGCGTTCGCAACCTGTTCGTCGGCGCGATAGCCGAAGTACGGCTTGCCGCCCAGGAGCGCCGGCATCACAGCCGGCGGCCGGCGCCGCGCGTTCAGCCCGCCGCCGCGCGGCACGTCGAGCGGCAGGCTCAGCGAGAACGACAGCCCTTCCCGGACCTCGGCAGCGCCCTGCCTCACCTTGTCCGGCGTCAGCCAGTTCAGCCGCCCCTTCTGATCGTCGGGACCGAAATCGCCCCAGTTCGAGCCGGGCGGCCGCTTTTTCCAGCGGGGTGCATTCAAGATCGGTGTCCTCCTTCCGTACCTGACGTCAGCGCCGCGAGCGCGTCGAGCGGCGCGTCGTCGGCCAGTGCCTGCACCGCGTCGCGCAGCGCAAGCGCGCGCGTCATGCCGAGCGCCGAACTCGCTGCCAGCACGAACTTCGCGGTGAGCTCCTGTTCGGTCAGCGGCCGCGAATTGGTGCCCTTGCTCGACTCGATCCGCGCCTCGCGCACCTGCCCGTCGCGCAGCTCGACGCGCAGCACGGCCGGCAGGAAATTCGGGAAGCGGGCGTCGCACCACGGATCGGCCACGCAGCGCACCTTCGCGGCCAGCGCGCGCCGGGCGGGGTCCTGCGCAAGCGCATCGTCGAAATCGTCGAACCAGACGCCGAGCCCGCCGCCGCCGAGCAGCGCCGCCGCGACCGTGTACGGCCCCGAGAATGCCGCCGCATAGCCGTTCGGCGGATTCGCCTTCAACTCCGCCGGCTCGCCGATCGTGCGCAGCGTCGACGTCGCGACCCGCAGCTCGGCCGAGACCACGTCGTCCGCCGTCACGCCTTGTGCCTTCAGTTGCAGCGCCGCGTCGATGCCCGGATGCGTGAAGTGGTTGCACGGATACGGCTTGAAGATGATCCGGCTCGTCTCCCATGCGTCGCCCAGGTCGCGCAGCACCGCGTCGACGTCGGCGAGATCGCCGCACCACGCGTGGAAGAAGCCGAAGCGGCCTTCGAGCGCGGTCGGCGGCGCGGTCACGCCCGCGCCCGCCAGTTCCGCCGCGCTCACGCCGGCGTGCGCCGCCCAGCCGCAGTGGATCCGCTTCACCGAGCCGCCGGTGCGGTTCGCTTCGAGCAGGCCCGCGCCCATGCTTGCGGCGATGCCGAGCGCCGCCGCGATCTGCGCCGCGTCGAGCCCGAGCAGCATCGCCGCGGCCGCCGCCGCGCCGACCGTGCCGCAGATCGACGTCGCGTGCTGGCCGCGTTCGAAGAACACCGAATTGCCGAGCTGCTCGTTGTAAGCGGCGACGCCGAGCCGGATGCACACCTCGGTGCCGACGGTGATCGCATCGAGCAGCGCCGCGCCCGACGCGCCGCTCGCCTGCGCGGCGGCGAGCGCGGCCGGAATCACGGACGCGCTCGGATGCAGCACCGACAGCATGTGCGAATCGTCGAAATCCATCGCATGCGCGAGCGTGCCGTTGACGAGCGCGGCGCTCGCGGCCGGCAGCCGGTCGGGCGCGCCGAGCACGCTCGCCGGGCCGGTGCCGGCCCAGCGCCGTGCGACCTGCAGCACCGACTGCGCAACCGGTTCGTCGTGCGCGATCAGGCTGTTGCCGACCACGTCGAGCACGCGCGCGGCGGCCTCGACACGCAGCCTGCGATCCAGCCCTTCGGCGCGCACCGCCGCCGCGAAGCGGCCGAGCGCACCGACGATGCCGTCGGGTGGCGCGGGCCGGTTGGCCGCGACCGCCGCCGGAGCGGAAAGCGTCTCGGGCGTGCTCATGCCAGTGCTCCACTGAGTCGAAGATTGTTCGCGAGCGCGAGCGTCACGCGCGCGTTGGCGATCAGCGGCGGCGCGACCACGCGGCCATCCGGCAGCACGAACACCGACGACGCCGAGGCCTTGCCCGCCGCCGCATCGACCGCCTCGAGCACGCGCTCGGCCGCGCGGATCTCGTCGTCCGACGGCGTGAACACCGCGTTGATCACCGGGAGCTGCGACGGATGGATCGCGAAGCGGCCGAGGAACCCCATCGATTTCGCGCGCAGCGTCGATTCCTTCAGCCCGTCGAGATCGGGCAGCGTGTGATAGACGGTCTGGATCGGCCCGTTCAGGCCCGCCGCGCGCGACGTGACGACGCAGCGCGCGCGGCACACCTCGAGCGTGAAGTTGTCGACGCCGATCTGCAGGTCCGCGCGCAGGTCGCTCTCGCCGAGCCCGATCCGTTCGAGCCGCGGGGACGCGGTCGCGAGCTGGTAAGCCGTCTCGACGCCGTACGCCGACTCGATCAGGATCTGGATGCCCGCATCGCAGCCGAGCGCATCGAGCCAGCCCGCGACCTCCTGGATCTGCTGCGGCAGGTCGCATTTGGGCAGGCGCAGCGCCAGCAGCGCCGGCTGCGCGATCGCGTCGACGTCGTCGCGGCACCACGGGCTGCCGATCGGGTTGATCCGCACGTAGGTCGGCTTCGGCGGACCTTCCGCGAGAATCGCGGCGGCCGCCTGGCGCGCCTCGGCCTTGTGGCTGGCCGGCACGGCATCCTCGAGGTCGAGCACGACGGCATCGGCTTCGCTCGCGTACGCCTTCTCCACCACCTGGGCCTTGTGCGCGGGCACGTAAAGGTAACTGCGGTAAGTTGCGCTGGTTTTCATAACACCCCTCGTTCGGTCAAATCGGCGATCTCGCGCCGCTCCAGTCCCAATGCGCCGAATACTTCGTCGTTGTGCGTGCCGCGCGCAGGCCCCCCCCAGCGGATCGCGCCAGGCGTGTCGGACAGCCTGAACGGCACGTTGTGCGTGCGGAACGCGCCGAGCTCCGCGTCGGGCACCGACACGACCGAGCCGAGCGCCGCGTACTGCGGATCGCGCAGCACGTCGGCGACGTCGTAGATCGGCGCGACCGCCGCCTGCGCACGCTCGAATTCGGCAATCACCTCATCACGTGTGCGCTGCCCGATCCAGCCGCCGACCGCCGCATCCAGTTCGTCCGCATGCTTCGCGCGCTCGGCGCCGTTCGCGAACCATGGTTCGTCGATCAGGTCCGCTCGGCCGACGAGGCGCATCACGCGCTCGGCGATGCTGTGCGCCGACGTCGACAGCGCGACCCACTTGCCGTCCGACGTGCGGTAGACACCGCGCGGCGAATTGTTCGGCGAACGATTGCCGGTGCGCTCCGGCACCCGGCCCGTCTGGTCGTAGCTCGCGACCTGCGCGCCCATCGCGGCGAGCATCGTCTCGATGATCGCGAGATCGACGACCTGGCCGCGCCCGGTGTGCTCGCGCGCCTTCAGCGCGGTCATGATCGCGAACGCGGCGGTCAGCCCCGCGACCGTGTCGGCGAGCGGAAACGACGGCAGGAGCGGCGGCCCGTCCGCCTCGCCGGTGATCGATGCGAGCCCGCTCATCGCCTCGGCCAGCGTACCGAAGCCCGGGCGACTCGCATACGGACCGAACTGGCCGAAGCCCGTCACCCGCACCAGCACGAGCCGCGGGTTGATCGCGGACAGCACGTCGTAGCCGAGGCCCCAGCGTTCGAGCGTGCCGGGCCGGAAATTCTCGACGACCACGTCCGCCTGCGCCGCCAGTTCGCGGAAGATCCGCTGGCCATCGGCCGTGCCGAGATTCAGCGTGACCGCCCGCTTGTTGCGCGCAAGCACCTTCCACCACAACGGCACGTCGTCGCGACGCGCGCCGTACTTGCGTGCCGGATCGCCGTCCGGATGCTCGACCTTGATCACGTCGGCGCCGTAGTCCGCGAGCATCGTCGCCGCGAGCGGGCCCGCGAACAGCGTCGCGGCGTCGATCACGCGAATGCCGTCGAGCGGCGCCGGTTTGGAGGCGTCCGGCGCCGCGCCGGCGTCGACGCCCCCGATTTCCACAGTGGCCATGCCGTTCTCCCATCAGATGGATTGCACGACGCGCCGCGCGCCGACATCATCTGCATGACTAATCATCATGCAGCGATGCGGGCGCGGCGCGCGACCTGCCGCTCAGACGGCGTTGATCCGGTAGATCGGGAAATACGTCTGGATCTTCCCGTTCAGGTAGTCGGACGCGAGCTTCGGCACCTCGTCGAAATCGAAGATCTCGGTCGGCTCCTGGCCGATCCAGCCGGTCGCTTCCTGGAAGTCGCGGATCGTGATGCTGTCGTCGTAACGCCACGCATGCGTGTGAATGTGCAGGCGGCGATTGATGCATTCCGTCGCGCGCAGGTTCCACAGGCGCATCCCGGTCTTCCAGCCGACCGTCGCGATGATGCCGGTGCGGCCGACCACGCGCGTCGTCGCGCGGTACAGCGCGCCGCCCAGGTTGTCGAGGAAGATCGCGACGCCACGGCCGCCGCTCAGTTCCGCGATCGTTTCCGCGAACACGCGCTCCGACTCCCGATAGCTCGCCTGGTACTCGGGATCGGCCTTGTAGCGTTCGTCGTCGTACGCGAGGTTCGGGAACTTGCGGCGATCGACCGGCGTGATGCCGAGCTTCGCGAGCTCGTCGAGGCGCCGGTCGTTGCTCGCCGTCATCGCGACGCGAAAGCCCTCGCGCTTCGCGAGCTGCAGCTCGGCGAGCGTCGTGCCGCCGCCCCAGCCGAACACCAGGTAGTCGGCCGGATCCACGTCCGGCAGCTGCGATCGCCAGCACGCCGACGCCACCTTCCAGTTGTCCCACGCGGTGAAGTAGCGGCCGTACGTCGCCCATTGCAGCAGCGAATGCCGGCTGTCCGTCGGCACCGCCACCAGGTTGTCGGCGCGCATCTTGGTCCGCTGCGCCATCACGCCGATCGTGCCCGGCGCGTCGTACGCGTAGACGAGTTCGGCGAACCCGTTTTCGTCGCGCTTGCCGAACGGCATCACCATGCAGATCTCGCCTTCCTGCAGCGTCTTCACGCCGCTGCCGCGCTCGACGATGCGCACCAGCGCGCCGTTGCCGAGCACGATCTTGTCCTCGCGGCGCTGCCGGCAGATGTCCACCGGGTTGCGCGACAGCGCGTGGTCGAGGTTCGCCTCCCACGAGCCGTACAGCGGCTCGACCAGCACCTCGTCGGCTTCCAGATTGGAGAATTCGAAGGTCTCGCGACGCAGCTCGCCCGCCACGGGCGCCTGCTTCCTGCTCGGTTCCGGTCCTGCGTAGAGAACCCATGCATCGGTCTTGATCATCGTCATGCCTCGGAAAAGGACTGCGTAGGAATGGTGCTCGCTGAACACGCCGCTTCGTTCACCGCGAATACGCGTGCTCGAGTGCCGCCTCCACGTCGGCCGTCGCGGCGACCTGCCCGAGTTTCGGGAAGATCTGCGTCAGCGCGAAGGTCTGCGCGTCGGTGGACGACGTGCTGACCGCGTCGCTGACGACGACGACGTTGTAGTTGTTTTCGTATGCCTGGCGCGCCGTCGATTCGACGCCGATGTTGGTCGCGATCCCGGTCAGCACGATGTCCGTGATGCCGCGCCGGCGCAGTTGCACGTCAAGGTCGGTGCCGGTGAACGCGCCCCACTGGTGCTTCGTCACGACGATGTCGGACGGCCCCACGCCAAGCGCCGGCGCGAACGCGCTCCATTCCGGATCGAGATTCGGCGGCGCCGACGGCGCATCCGTCTTGACCTTCAGCGCAACGCCGCCGTCCGGCTGGTAGCTCGTGTGCACGTAGATGACGGGGAGCTGCAGCGCGCGGAACGCGGTCGCGAGCTCGACCGTCTTCGCAACGACCTGCGCGCCGGTATAGGGCACGACCGGCAGCGACACGATGCCGTTCTGCAGATCGATGGCGACCAGGGCGACCGTGCGATTGAGCGTCGGAATGGACATGGTTGAACCTCACTTCTGTTGAGAGATGGAAGAAGCGGCGGCATCCAGGTGCCGGCTCGATGCCGCGTTGAGCAGCAGCAGCACGCTGACGACCGCCAGGACGATGGCCAGCTCGCGCAGGCCGTGATCGCTCGCCGGGTGGCCGAGCGCCAGCCCGACGAGCGCAAACGACAGGCTGCCGCCGACATACTGCGCGGTGCGGTACAGACCCGCGGCCGTGGCGATCCGGTCGTGCGGCGCGCTCTGGTAGAGCGCCGCCTGATTGCCGAGATTGTTGAAGCCGTTCGGCACGCCGAACACGATCGACAGCAGCACGATCGACCAGACCGGCATCGCGCTGGTGAGGAGGCTCATCACGACGCTGCCGACGCACAGCATCGCGGAGCCGATGACCAGCACCGGCCGCGAGCCGTGACGGTCCGCAAGGCGGGTCGCGAGCGTCGTCGCCACCGTGCCGACCCCGGCAATCGGCAGCATCACGAGGCCGGCGTCGGCGGCGGACAGATGCTTCGCCTCCTGCAGCCAGATCGGCAGTGCATAGAAGATCGCGTAGAACACCGCGTAGGTGCCGACGCAGCGCAGGTAGGTGCTCGTGAGCATACGGTTGTCGCTCAGCATGCGGATGTCGATCAGCGGCGTCGCGGCCTGCCGCTCGCGATGGATCAGCAGCGGGCACAGGACCAGCAACGCGACGAGCAGCAGCCAGTCGGGCTCGCGCGACACCGATTGCAGGAACAGCAACAGGCTCGCGAGCGTCAGGATGAACAGCGCGACGCCCGGCAGATCCAGTTCCTTCAGCGTGCCGTGCAGCGTACGGCGATCCTGCGCGCCGCGCCGGACAGCGTCGGCCGGGATCCACAGCCACGCCAGCACGAAGGCCAGCAGCACGATCGGCACGTTGATCCAGAAGATCGCGCGCCAGCCGGCGAATTGCACGAGCGCGCCGCCGAGTGGCGGCCCGAACGCGACGGCCACCTGCGCCGCGACCGAGATCGCGCCGAGGCCGCCCGTCGGTGTCGCGCCGTTCGCGTGCCGCTGCGACCACGTGCGGATCATCGCCATGCCGGCCGGATAAGCGGCGGACGTGCCGATGCCGAGCGCGACGCGCGACGCAATCAGCCACCCGAGCGACGGTGCGAACGGCGCGAGCGCGGACGCGATCAATACGATCGCGAGGCCGATGCAGAAGATCCGCTTCGCGCCAAACCGATCGGCGAGCCGCCCCATCGTCGGCTGGCCGACGGCCGTCGCGAGATAGAGGCCCGACACGAGCCACATCGTGTCGACGCGTTCATGCGCGCCACCCTGCGGGTTGAACGCCTGCTGGATGCCGACGAGCGCGACCGCGATCATCGACGAGTTCAGCGCATTGAGCAGCGTGCCGAGCACGATCGGGCCGACCAGCCGGGCCGGCAGACGCAGGCCCTCTGCGCGCGCATGTCGACCGCCTGCCGGCGTGACGCCAGGGGGCGAGGATGTCGCTTGCGCGGATCGATCGGGAGTCGTTTTCATGGCATCGTCAAAGGGTGGATTCGCATCGCTCGATCAAATTCGAACGTGCGTTCACCTTACCGTTACGATTGCTGTGAATGAAATGGATTGTTGCGATGCACACATTCGTCGCTTGAATGCAGATCGCGAACCGGATGGTCGAGCGCGGTCCCGGCAAGCCGGGAATGACATTGGCAAACAAACCGTGTCCCTTGCCGGACGGGCTCGTCCCGGGAGCGCGACGGATCTTGCCGAGTGCGTACGAAGTTATTGGCCCGGTATGAGTCCACCGGAAGACGACCGTTTCATGCGGCGGCGCAGCGGAGATTCAGAGCAATGGCTCTACACCGGCATGAGGCCCGCGAATGCCTGGCAATCGAGGCCGGTACCGACGAGGCTCGTATCGACCGCGCCGAAGCATCGGTCAACCACGTCCTGTCGACCGTCATCGACAACGCGTTGCGGAAAAGATCGAGCGTGTTGTCCACGGCACCACCGCCCGGCAGCTTCGCCAGTTCGGCGAAATACGCGCGATCGCGCGCCCAGACGTCGAGCGCTTCGCGTTGCGCAACCGTACCGTCGAGCTGCACGGCAATCGCGCGCACGACGAGTGCGTCAAGTTCCACGTGGCTCAATGGGTTTTGCGCGGTCAGGAAATAATCGAAGAAGCCACGCACCGCCACGACCTTTGCGAGATGGCCGTGCGCGTCGAGCAGCAGGCGCGGCGCAGTCGAGCCTGCGATTGCCGGGGCAGCCCGCTTGCGTCGAAGCCGGGCCCGGTTCTCGCTGCCGTGCCGCCCACCGGCGCGGACGACACGGCCCCGGCAGGCGCGACGCCGGACATGCCGGCGTCGCGCGTCTTCCGAGCACTGATTCCATACCAGACTGCGCCAGCCGCAACGACGCCCGTTACCCCGTAAAGCGCGACGCGTCGTGCGATGCCGCGTTGACTACCTGCCATCGATTACACGCCTTGATTTTTCAGCCGGTTCGCGTGCGTACGGATCGCCGCAACCGGATCCTCCACATTTGCGCCATGCACGCCGAGAATCTGGTTGATCGCATCGGTGTGATTCCAGTGATACGTGCCAAGCACCTGGCCAAACAGCGCGCTGCATCGCGACACCACGCCGTCGTTCGGACCGGAACCGCGATTGATCATCACCGTGCCGCTGCCGAGCAACGCCAGCGTTGCAGGATTGAGCACGTTCGCCGGATCGGCAGGCCCACTCACGCTCGTATCGACGGCACCCGTCACGCCGGCCACCGTCGTTGTCGGCTGGATCGCCGTGCCGCCCCACGAATACAGCAGATGCGTGTTGCCGTTGATCGTCTCGGTTGACGCGCCCGTCTGACACGAGCCCGGCGCACCGAGACCTGCACTCGGAAATTTCTGGTTGTATGCGGCGGCCTTTGCTGTCGTCAGTACCGACAACGCCTGAATCGCATTCTGGTTCGTATTGAGGTTGCTGCTCGTCAACGTGCCGAGCGCATTCGCAAACGCGCTGAGGACGGTCGACGACAGGCCGGTCGGATCCGTCTGCAACAGTTGCTGGACGAAGTCCGCGAATTGCGAGCCCCAGTGCGGCGTGCTGATCGTGGTCACCGATGCGACCAGCTCCGGCGCAACGGATGCAACATAACGCGATGTCAAGCCGCCCTGGCTATGGCCGATCAGGTTCACCTTCTGCGCACCCGTCGCCGCGAGCACCTGCTTCACGTAGGCAAGCAATTGCTCGCCGCGCCCGTCCGGACCATCGTCGCTCTGAAAGCCGGAAAGATTGGCGACGTATACCTTCGCGCCGTGCGCCTGCAGATCCTCCGGAATGCGATACCAGTACTCGACGAGGCCGCCGTACTTGTCGGTGCCGGTCAGCCCGTGCACGAGAATGATCGGGTACTTCGTCGCCGCATAATCGTCGACAGCGGTCGTCGCGGCGGAGGCGGCATGCGCGCCGGCCAGCGACAGAAGGGTTCCAACACTCGCGGCGGGAGCCGCATTCATTGCAAATGCGACCACCGTCGCCGCGGCCTTCGCTCGTATCGATCTGCTCATCTTGCTCTCCATTTTTTAAGTGCATATCAGTTGCTTGAGGATGAGGATGCGAAAAACGCTGATGCAGCGACGCTTCCGGAACTGACGCGTCGCCCGCGCGCGGTGTCGGCCCTGCCCGCCTCGACAGCTTGGTGCGGCCCACACCGCCGCCTGAAAACGAATAAAAACGAACAAAAACGAACGTTTTCGCACCAGCAAGCGGAGTGAATCACATTCAACAAAACTGTGCGGACGGTTAGACAGGGCCCTCCAATCAGTTGACAACGGGTGCATCGACCGCTAAATCCGTCGCGCTTCCTCGATGCACTGCGATCACAGCCGTGACGGCTTCGCGCCGCGGCAAACCCATGCCGCCGTCCCAACGCGACCGGCACGGACGACGTCCAGGTTGACCGGCTCCGTTCAGTGGCCATCCCATGTATCCGGCCGTCGTGCCTCACCTCCTGTCATCCGACCGGAGAACGCCCCCACCAGGTTGTTCCTACCTCTGCCCGCCATTGAGTCGAATGACACTGCGCCTCGGATCGAAAGGTTGATGAAAGCATGTCGCTGTCTTTTGCCACAGCTGCCAAGTACGAACTTTTTTGTACGTCTATCGCTATCAACCCTATTGCCAGCAATGCTTTCAAATATATCGTCAAGTTCCGATATAAGATTCGCCCATCGACGATACCTGGTTGCCTGACCGATACGCCAAACCACTCCATGCCGACCGAACTCGACATCGACGCGATCCTGAAAGCGCTCTCGAACCCCGTGCGCCGGGAAATCCTCAACTGGCTGAAAACGCCGGGCGAGCATTTTCCGAACCAGACGCTGCCGTATGAACACGGCGTCTGCGCGGGCCAGATCGACGCGCGCTGCGGGCTGTCGCAGTCGACCGTCTCCGCGCACCTCGCGACGCTGCAGCGCGCGGGGCTCGTGACGTCGACGC
Organism: Burkholderia sp. Ac-20344; assembly: GCF_017104975.1. NCBI lineage: Bacteria > Pseudomonadati > Pseudomonadota > Betaproteobacteria > Burkholderiales > Burkholderiaceae > Burkholderia > Burkholderia sp. Ac-20344. The sequence continues at coordinate 18,074 of NZ_JAAGPP010000061.1, read as the reverse complement.
GGATCGGCCAGTGGGCGTTCTTCCAGCGCAACGAGGCCGTCATCGACGCATTTCACGACGCCCTGCGCCGCGAACTCTAGTCAACACGGCCGAACCGGCCATGCGGAGCGCTGTCGCCCATGACGCGACGGTTTCCCGCCTTTCGTGAAGAGGTTATTTGCCATGCCCACCCTGTTCGATCCCGTCACCCTCGGCGACCTGACCCTGCCGAACCGCATCGTGATGGCGCCGCTCACCCGCTCCCGCGCGGGCGCGACGCGCGTACCGAACGCCCTGATGGCCCGCTACTACGCCGAGCGCGCAACGGCCGGCCTGATCATTACCGAGGCCACGTCGGTCACGCCGCAGGGTGTCGGCTACGCAGATACCCCCGGCATCTGGTCCGACGAGCAGGTCGAAGGCTGGAAACAGGTGACGCAGGCCGTGCATGCGGCCGGTGGGCGCATCGTGCTGCAGCTCTGGCACGTCGGCCGGATTTCCGACCCGGTGTTCCTGAACGGCGACCTGCCGGTCGCGCCGAGCGCGATCGCCGCGGGCGGCCACGTGAGCCTCGTGCGTCCGCAGCGCCCGTACGTGACGCCGCGCGCACTCGAACTCGACGAAATCCCGGGCATCGTCGCCGCGTACCGCAAGGGCGCGGAGAACGCGAAGGCGGCCGGCTTCGACGGCGTCGAGATCCACGGCGCGAACGGCTACCTGCTCGACCAGTTCCTGCAGGACAGCACCAATCGCCGCACCGATGCATACGGCGGCCCGGTCGAGAACCGTGCACGCCTGCTGCTCGAAGTGGTCGACGCGGCGATCGACGTGTGGGGCGCCGGCCGCGTCGGCGTGCACCTTGCACCGCGCGGCGATGCGCACACGATGGGCGATTCCGATCCGGCGGCAACGTTCGGCTATGTCGCGCGCGAACTCGGCCGCCGCAAGATCGCGTTCATCTTCACGCGTGAATCGTATTCGGGCGACCACCTGAGCCCGCGCCTGAAGGAAGCGTTCGGCGGCCCGCTGATCGCGAACGAGCAGTTCACGCTCGACAGCGCGCAGGCTGCGCTCGAGGACGGCAGCGCCGACGCGATCGCATGGGGCAAGCTGTTCATCGCGAACCCCGACCTGCCGCGCCGCCTGGAACTCGGCGCACCGCTCAACAAGCCGGTGCCGGAGACGTTCTACGCGGAAGGCGAAACGGGTTATACCGACTACCCGGCGCTGAGCGACGCGGCCTGACGGCCGGGCAGCGCGTGTTCAGCGGCGCACGTCCGCGCGCATGAACACGCGCTGCGTCTCGTCGATCCCGAGCGCGACGTGGTGCGCGCGAATCGCACGCAGCGTGTCGTCGAGCGTGCCATCGTCGACGATGCTGAAACCCAGGCGCGCGTAGTACGGCGCATTCCACGGCGCATCGCGAAACGTCGACAGCACGACCTCCGCGATGCCTTCCTGCGCCGCCCGCGCCGTCACCTGTTCGATCAGGCGCGCGCCGATCCGCTGTCCGGCATGCGACGGCGCGACATCCAGCTCTTCCAGATAAAGCCGCTGCGCATCGAGCAGCCGGTAGAACGCAAACCCGACGCATGTCCCCTGCGCATCGACCGCCACATACGCGCGGCCGCCATCGATGCGCACGCGCACGGCGGCCGTATCGGTCGGCTCGGCTTCGGCGATGTGGGTCATGCCGATTGCGCGAAACCGCTGCGCGGCGGCGACTTCCACGGCGGCCATCGCGGCCGCGTCTTCCCGCGTGGCGGGACGAATCAGGATCGATGCAGTCATGACGGTAATTCAGGCAGGCAGTCCGGAACGGCCGTCCCTATAATCGAAACCTCATACGTTTCGAACGCCCCACCCACGAGGTTCGTCATGACGTTGTCCGCGCTCGTCGCGCGCGTGCCGACGAACGGCGTGCGGGACGTGCTGCCGTTCCTCGCAGCCATGTGGCTCGGCGAAGCGCTGTGGCGCACGCTCGCGGCCGGCGCCAAGGTCGTCAGCATCCCGGCCGACGCGGCCAGATTCGATCGCGCGGCCTTCCATGCAACGCTCGACGCGAAGGCGCTCGCGTTCTTCAGCGCCAATCTTCGCTAACAGCGAAACGTCTTGCGCCACACCCCCGGCGCCGGCACATGGTCGTTGCATGCGATCAGCGCGCGCACCAGCGCCCAGTCGTCGTCATCGCAGAAGTCGAGCAGCATCGCGCCATACGGGCCGTGCCGCTCTCGCAGCCGTTCGGCCAGCCGCGCATGAATGCCCTGCACCCCGCCGTCGCCATGCGCGACGACCGACGGATTCGCGCCCATCCCGGTTCCGCTGCAGAAATTGATCGCCCAGCGGCCGCTGTCGGGCGACGGCAGGTCCGTGAGCAGCGCGTCTATCGCGCGCCACTTCCAGCCGATCGACGCGGCAATCGGCACGCGGTATTCGTCCTGGATCACGAACGCGCCGTCGGGATGATCGATCGTGAACGTCGCGTTGTCGGGCCACGCGGTCAGGTCGATACCGAGCGGCCGGCTGCTGCGAAAGCGGCGCAGCAGCACGATCGCGCCGCGCACGTCGCCGAGCGCCGGGAGCGTGCCGCCCGCATGCCAGCGCAACCGCGGATGCCGCGCGCGATGCGCGTCGAACGTCGCATCGAAACTGCGCGTGCACGCGTGCGCCGGCCATTCGTCCTTCACCGACATCACGATGCATTCGCGCGGATGCGCATCGAGAAAGCGCGAACAGGTTGCCAGCACGTCGTCGAACGTCATGCCGAGCGCGATGCCGCCGTGGTGGATATCGAATGCATCGCGCACATGCCGGCAGCGGATGTCGAGCAGCCGCACGCCATGCGCGAGCTGCGCATCGAGCGGCGCACGCTGGGTGCGCGCGAGCCGATCGTCGACGGTATACGCACAGGTGTCATGGCTGCCCGGTAGGGTCAGCGTATGCAGCGGCCGCGCGTCGTCGAGCGCCGACATCCAGTCGGCAGGCGGTGTGCACGTATCGTGGCTCGAAGGGATCATGAATCGATGAATGACAAGGAAAGAAAACCGTGGGTGACGGCGTCGGATGTCGCGGCGCGCGCCGGCGTATCGCGCTCCGCGGTGTCGCGCGCGTTCTCGCCGACGGCGAGCATCGCCCCGCAGACGCGTGAGCGCGTGATGGTCGCCGCGCGCGCGCTCGGCTACCAGGTCAACCTGATCGCGCGCGACATGATCACGCAGCGCAGCAGCATGATCGGCGTCGTGACGGCCGGGTTCGAGAATCCGTTTCGCGCGCGGCTGCTGTCGGACCTGATGGCCGCGCTGGGGCAGCGCGCGCTCACGCCGCTCGTGACCAATGCGGAAGATCCGCGCCAGGTCCGGCAATCGCTCGAACAGTTGCTCAGCTACCGGATCGCGGGTCTCGTGATGACGTCCGCATCGCCGCCGCTGTCGGTCGCGCAGCAGTATCTCGAACACCGGATCCCGGTCGTGATGATCAACCGCGAGGCGAACCTGCCGGGCGCGGACATCGTCGTCAGCGACAACGCGGCCGGCGCCGTCCATGCAGCGCAGCGGCTCGTGCGGGCCGGCGCGCGCCGGCTTGCGTTCGTCGGGCCGCGCGGCGCGAGCTACAGCGCGCAGTCGCGCGCCACCGCGTTCGAGCATGCGATCGGGCGCGGCGACGCGTTCAACGCGACGCTCGCGCACGTGCTCGACACACCGTCCGATACCCATGCGAGCGGCATCGAAGCTGCGCGGCAACTGTTCGCGAACGGTGAACGGCCCGACGGCGTGTTCTGCTCGTCCGACCTGCTCGCGCTCGGCGTGATCGACGTCGCGCGCAGCGAATTCGGGTTGCGCGTGCCGGACGACCTGCGCGTGATCGGCTTCGACGACATCCCGGCCGCCGAATACGATGCGTATCGGCTCACGACGCTCCGGCAGGACACGCGCGGCCTGGCGCACGCGGCAGTCGACCTGCTCGCCGACCGGATGCAGACGTTCGACGGCCCGTCGCGCACGCGCGTCGTGCCGGTCACGCAAGTCGTGCGAGACAGCTGCGCGTAACGAGGAGGGATCGGGCGCGGTGTTGCCGCGCATCACTTCAGCCCGCCCGCGAACCCGCGCAACAGGTAGCGCTGCACATAGCCGGCCACGGCCAGCGTGGGCAGCGACGCCATCAGCCCCGCGCTCATCAGGTCGCCCCAGTCGATGCCGTTCTCCGTCACGTAGCCGGCAATCGCGAGCGGCAGCGTGAAGCGACTCGGCGTCGACACGAACAGCAGCGCGATCAGGAATTCGTTCCACGCGGCGATGAACACGAAGATCGCGGTCGCGATCAGCCCCGGCGCGCACAGCGGCAGCACGATCTGCACGAGCCGTCGAGCGAGCCCCGCGCCGTCGATGCAGGCGGCTTCCTCGTATTCGATCGGCACGTCGCGCACGAACGCGAGCAGCATCCAGATCGCCATCGGCAGCGCGTAGATCTGATACGCGAGCATCAGGCCGAGCGTCGAATCGAGCAGGTGCAGCCGCTTCGCGAGCGCGAACAGCGGCACCGCGATCGTGATCGGCGGCATCAGCTTCAACGCGAGCACGAGCGCCAGGAACAGCAGGTCGAGCCGTGCCGGAAACCGCAGCCGCACGAGCGCGTACGCGGCCGGAAACGCGAGCGCCAGCGCGAGCAGCGTCGTGCCGAAGCCGACCACCAGTGAATTGAACAGCGGCGCACCGATGCCGCTGGACCATACCGATGCGAAATGCTCGAAGGTCGGCGCGGCCGGCCAGATCCGCAACGGATGATCGAGGCGTTCGAGCGTCGGCATGAAGGCCGCGCCGGCCATCCACAGGCATGGCAACAGCAACAGCGCGAGTGCGACGATGCGCAACGCCCACGGCATCGCCTGACCGAATGCGGCGCCCGTTCGCGCGCGCGCGATGCCCGCGGATTGCGCCGTCATGCGCGCCGCTTGCGAACCGTCTGCCATACGTACCCCGAGACCAGCAGCGCGGACGCCGCGAGCATCAGCACCGACGCGGCGCTCGCCGGCCCGACGTTGAAGAAGCGGAAGCCCGTGTCGTAGATATAGGTCGACAGCGTCTGCGTCGCGTTGCCGGGGCCGCCGCCCGTCAGCGCATAGACCTTGTCGAACAGCTTGAACGTGTCGATCGAGCGCAGCAGCAGCGCGAGGCCGATCTGCGGCGCCGCGAGCGGCAGCGTGATGTCGCGCAGGCACTGCCACTCGCTCGCGCCGTCGGTACGCGCGGCTTCGTACAGTTCCTGCGGGATCGACTGCAGCCCCGCAAGCACGATCAGGAACGCCATCGGCGTCCACTGCCACACGTCGACGAGCGCGAGCGACCACAGCGCGAGATGCGGATCGGACAGCCAGCGCACGCCTTCGAAGCCGAATGCCGCGAGCAGCGCGTTCAGGAACCCGTCGAAGTTGAGCCAGTTGCGCCAGATCGCCGAGCACACGAGCGTGGACAGCATCATCGGCAGGATCGCGAGCGGCAGCGCGATGCGCCGCCCCGGAAACGCGCGCACGAACAGCAGCGCGAGGCCGAAACCCAGCGCGACTTCGGCGAGCGACGCGACGATCGTGAAGCGCAGCGTATTGCCGAAGCCGGCCGTGAATGCGTCGTCGCCGAGCACTGCGCGATAGTTCGCGAGCCCCGCGAATGCACGGCGGCCGGCCGAATAGTCGACGCGGCAGAACGAATCGATCAGCACCTGCACGACCGGATACAGCGCGAGCGCGGCGAGCACCAGCAGCGCGGGCCCGAGCAGCGCGACGAACGGCAGGCTGCGGCCGAAGGCTTTCATGCGCGGTGTCCCGGCGAGGGTTCGAGGTGCGCCGTCACTTGCCGGCCGCGGCCGTCGCCTGCGCGATCTTCTGCTGCGCCTGGCGCAGCGCGGCGTCGGGCGCGGCCTGCCCGGTCAGCGCGAGCTGCAGCTGGTCGCCGAGCATGCTCTCGACCTGCTGCCAGTCCGTCACGCGCGGCCGCGCACGGCCGGCTTCGAGCGCCTTCAGCTGATCCGGATACCAGCGGTACTGGCGCACCAGCGCCGGATCGTTGAACACGCTGCGGCGAGTCGGCGGAATGCCGATGCCGGCGAGGCGCGTCTGCGTGTCGCGCGCGGTCAGGTACGCAAGAAAGTCCTGCGCGAGCTTCGCGTGCGGCGCGTCCTTCGGGATGCCCATCTGCCAGATGCCGAGCATCGGCGCCGGGCCCGCGGTCTGCCCGGGCGGCGGCTGCAGCGCGATCTGGCCGACCACGCGCGACTGCTTCGGATCGTCGAGCGCCGGCACCCAGGCGGGCCACACTTCGATCGACTGCGCAGCCGTGCCGCGCTGCAGCGCGTCGCGCACTTCCGCCGCGCCATATACATCGACGTCCTTCGGCGCGAACGCCTTCAGCGCGAGGAACGTCTTCAATGCAGCCTGCGCCTCGCGCGAATCGATCGTCACGTTGCCGGCATGGTCGAACACGTCGCCGCCGTAGGCCCACAGGATCGGCAGGAAGCCCGTCACGACCGGGTTGCCCTTCGTGCCACGAAACACGACGCCCGACACGCTCTTGTCCGCGCCGCCGACGGTCTGCGCGATCTTCAGCACGTCGTCCCAGTTGCGCGGCGGCTGCAGCTTGTACTTCGCGAGCAGGTCCTTGCGGTACGCGAACATCTCGACGTTGCCGACGATCGGCAGCGCGTACAGCGCCCCGGCCGCGTTGCGGCCGAGCGCGACGGCGGACGGCACGAGATCGGCATCCGCGAGCGACGCGGGCAGCGGCTTCAGCCAGCCGTTGCCGATGAATTCGGGCGCCCACGTGTCGTCCATCATCACGAGGTCGTACGCGCCGGTGCCTTCGCGCATCGACAGCTTGAGCTTCTGGTACAGGTTCGCGTTCGGCAGCTTGAGCAGCTCGATCTCGGTGCCCGGGTGCAGCTTGTTGAAGCCGGCGACGGCGTCGGCCAGCCCCTTGCCGTAGATGTCGTCGCGGCCTGCGATGACGAGATCCGCGGCAACGGCGTGCGTGGCGGCGAAGGACAGCGCAAGGGCGGCGGACAGCGCGCGCAGGCGGCTCAGCAAGGTCATGAGGTCTCTCTCGTTCGGCGTGGTGGCGGGACGGCCAGGCGTTGCACACGTGTGCAACGCGGGGGACGCTTCTGGCCGCCTGAAGCGAACGCCATTGTTCACGCCGATCGTTAAGAATTTATGGCACGCGGCGATCACCCGTGCGCGGCGCCTGCCGAGCGCTTGCCACAGCGAGTCGGGCGGCAACCCCGCCGTCCTCCACCCACCTACTGCTCGCCGCCCGTTGCTCGTCGCCGGCCGCCCGCGCTCCGCGCGCCGTGTCCCATGCCCTGCGCTTAAAAGTTCACACGAATGCCAGCCATCACCGCCAGTTGCCGGCTCGAGTTGCTGTTCGCGAGCACCGGAATCTGCGCGTAGTTCACCGCGTTGCCGCCTGCGTCGGTGCCGAGCCCCTTCCCGCTCGCGATCTGCCCGATCGCGACCGCATACAGCGCCGTGCGCTTCGACAGGCTGTAGTTCGTGCCGACGTTCACCTGATGGAACCGCGTCGTACCGCGCCCGTCGGTATGCGCGGCGTTGAAGATATAGGCGACGCCGCCCTGCAGCGCGGGCGTGAACATGTACGTGGCGTTCAGCTCGCCGATATCGAACGTGAACGCCTGCGTACGCGGCTGCGCGGTGGTCGAGAAATAGCGGCTGTCGCCGAGGCGCGTATGCGTATAGGTAAGCGCGATCGTCGCCGCGCCGAGCGTGACCGACCCGCCCGCGCCGAACGCGCGCATCGAGCCGGCGTCCTGAAGCAGGCAGAGCATCGCGCCCGGGTTGCTGCACGCGAAATCGCCGATATAGCCGCTCGCGCCGCCAAGCGCCGCGTCGAGCGGCTGGTGCAGGTCGAGGTAGCCGACCGAAAACGCCACCGGCGCACGCGTGTACGTCGCGGCCACCGCGTAGCCGCGCTTCGCGGAGAAGTCGCCGGCCTGCCCGCCGAAGCTGAACGTGCCGCCGAACGTGAGGCCGTTGAAATCGGCGCTGGTGAACTTCACCGCGTTGTTGAAGTTGAATGCGGCGTTCAGGTTGTCGACGTCGCCGAGGTGCGAGCCGTACGGCGTCGCCCAGTTGTTGCTCGACACGTACGCACCGAGCATGTCCGTGTACGAGTCGTATTGGCGGCCGAGGCCCAGCGTGCCGATCCCGTCCTGACGCAGCCCGACCCACGCCTGCCGGCTGAAGGCGGTGCCGCCCTGCAGCGCCTGCCCGTTCGCCGACAGGAACTGCTGCTCGAGCGTGAACACCGCATCGAGCCCGCCGCCGAGCGGCTCGGCGCCCTGGAAGCCGAAGCGCGACGGCACGAGGTTGCCGCCGCCCATCTGCCACGCATGGCCGCCGCCCGTGCTGCCGTCGGCGCGCGTGAACTGCTGGTTCGTCGAGTAGATGATGCCGGTGTCCACGGTGCCGTACAGCGTCACGCTGCCCGAGGTCTGCGCATGTGCGTGCATGCAGCCCAGCGTCGCCGCGGCCGCGGCCAGTCGTCGTCCGATCTTCATGTCCCGCCCCTGTGTTGTCATCGATTCGTAGTGCAGATCGATGGAGTTGTCGATATGGGTGACAGGACTTTATCCAGCGAAAATTCAGGACCTCTATCGCAAATCGGCAAACAGTCGCATGCCTTGCCCGCAACGGTGCCCGGCGGCGGCGGCGCGGTGCGCGTGCGTCACTCGGGACGCGTCGTCTGGGAAGGCAGCTCGCCGAACAGGTCGCGATACTCGCGCGCGAAATAGCCGAGGTGCGTGAAACCCCAGCTCGCCGCGGCCTCGCCGACGCCGAGCTGCTGCACGGACGTCGTGCGCAGCATGCGGCGCACCGCGTTCAGCCGGATCGTGCGCAGATAGCCGACCGGCGTGACGTCGGCCACACGCTGGAAGCTCGTTTGCAGCGTGCGGCGGCTGCAGCGCAGCGCGCGGCACAGTTCGAGCACGGTGACGGGTTCCTCGGGCCGGTCGCGCAGATGCTTCTCGCAACGGCTCACGATGTCGCTGTAGGTGGCGTGCGTGATGTCGCGGCGTTCGACGCCGATGCCCTGCTCGAGCGCGTCGAGGAACATGCCGAGCATCGCGTCGCGGAACATCTTGCGGGTCGCCGCGTATTCGAGGTGGCCCGGATTGCGCTGTGCATCGTCGATCAGCGACGACAGCCGCGCGCCGAGCGCGACGCCCTGCTCGTCGGACAGCCGCGTCACGTGCCGCAGCTTGCGCGCGCCGGCGGCGCCGAATTCGGCTTCGCACAGCTCGTCGACCATGTCGGACGCCGCGCTGATCCCGACGAGCCCCATCCCTTCCGGCGTATGAAATTCGAAATCCTCCCCGGCACGCAGCGCGAGCAGCGCATAGCCGTCGACGGGCTGGCCCTGGAACGTGCCCGCGAGCGGCACGGACAGCGGCACGGCGAGCGACGTGCGCCCGGCCGGCGCGAGCCCGGTTTGCGCGACACGCCGGTTGGTCGTTTCGCGGAAGAAGTGGAAATCGTCGTACAGCACCTGCGTGACGGTGCCCTTGAAGCGGCCCGGCGTCATCTGGCGGTAGACCTGATGCCAGCCCGCGATCGCGAGCCCGTGATCGTGCACGTCTTCGTGTGAGCGTGACTGGAACAGCATCGGCATCTCCGGTAAAACCCTTAAACGCGGCCGCCGGGTTCGCCCGGCACGCAACGCCACAGCTTACCCGTGCAAAATCCTGCGTAGTGCGGCTTCGAACGCAAGGCAAGCCGCCGACAACGCAGCGGCCTGCTCGCCCGTCAGGCGAACGTAGCGGCGGAACGACGGCATCCGGTTCACGACCTCGCTGCCGCCGAACGGCACGATCGCGAGCGTCCAGCGGCCGTCGCGCGCGTCGATCGTACAGTCGGTCAGGTGCAGCGGCCGCAGTGCGTCGGCCAGCGACGGCTCGGCGACCAGTGCGATCACCACGTCGACGAATCCAGGGTCGCATCCCTGCATGGCCAGCGCATCGATGCCGGTATGGCGCAGCCAGCCGGTCTGGCGCACGCGCGCACTGCCCTGCACGGCCGGGCCGCGCGCAGTTGCCGCCACCTTCACGCTGACCGTATGCATCAGGAACTGGCGGTCGACGCGCTCCTCGATGCTCACGCGCACGCCGTTCGGCAGCCTCGCGGTCGGACTGCCGATGCGATCGGCCTCCCGCGTGGCGCCCAAATCGGCGAGCACGCGCGCGGCGATCGCACCGGGCCGATGGCCGGGCGGCGGCGCATCGGGCGCCGCGCGCCAGCGGGCAAGTGCGGCCTTCACGACGCGACGTACTCGTTGCGCAGCACTTCCTCGACCGGCACCGGCTTGAACGGATGCCGGCGCTGCACGACGAGCGTCCAGAACAGCGCGTACAGCGCGGTGAGCCCGAGCATCGCGCCGAACGGCACGTAGATATCACGCGCGTTCATGCCCGGCGGCGTGATGTACCAGATCGCGAGCACGATGCCGACGCTCGACACGATCTGCGGCAACGGGAACAGCGGCGAACGGTACGGGCGCGGCAGGTCCGGGCGGCGAATCCGCAGCATCACGACCGACGCGGTGACGAGCAGGTACGCGGTGCCCCACGCGCAGGTCGCGGCGAGCACGAGATGCAGGATGCTGTCGAGGTTGCCGTTGATCAGCCACGCGTGGAAGATCGGCACGATCGCCGCCGCGACGATGCCGACCACCGGCGTCTTGAAGCGCGGATGCAGGTACGCGAAGCAGCGCGGCAGCGCACCGTCGATCGCCATCCCATACAGGATGCGCGGCAGCCCGGCCATCAGCGTGTTGATCGTCGCGGCGCCCGCGCACAGGAACGCAATGCCGAACCACACGCGGCCGAAAGGCCCAAGCACCTGCAGCGCGAACGCGGGAATCGCGCCCGGCGTGTCGAGCAGGTGCGTGAGGCCGTCGGGGCTCACGGGCACGTTCGCGACCTGGCGGCGGATCGCCGCGCCGTACAGGAACATGCAGATCGCGACGCCGACGAGGCCCAGCGCCATCGCGCGCGGAATCGTCTTGCCCGGTGCCTTCATTTCCGGTGCGAGCGGCGTGACGAACTCGCAGCCGACGAACATGAACATCGCCATCCCGACCAGCGACAGCACGGCCGGCACCGACGTGCCGACTTCCGAGCCGCCGAACCAGCCGTCGAGATGCACGGCCGGCGCGGCCGCGAGCCCGAGGATCCCGAAGATCATCAGCGACAGCCACATGCCGGCCGTCAGCACGATCTCGAGCTTGCTGAACACCTTGATGCCGATGATGTTGGTGATCGCGAACGTGACGACGAGGCCGACGCCGACGAGCCACGCGCTGTTGTGCTTCTCGAACGCGGCATTCAGCGATTCGAAATTGACGAGCGCCATGATGCCGCTCAGGATCGTTTCCGCCGTGCCGGCGAACACGTGCACGAGGAAATACGCGGAGATCGTGCCGGTGATCGCCCAGAAGCGGCCGAGCCCGCACGACAGGTAATCGTAAACCGAGCCGGCCGTCGGCAGCATCGCGGCGGCTTCGGAGAAGGTCGTCGCCTGCGCCTGCATCATCACGAACGCGATGATCATCGCGACCGCGAACGCCCAGCCGCCCATCCCGAAGCCCGACGTCGCGGTGAGAATCACCGGGCTTGCCATGATGAGGCCGACGGCACTCGCCAGCGCGGTCGGAAAGCCGACCGCACCCGCCTTCAGCGCCGTGCCGCCACCCGCTTCAGCCGGCGTGCCGGCGGGCGCGCCGCCCGCTGCGCCGGTAACGCCTGACCATCCCGACATCCTTGTCTCCTTCCTGTGTCGAACCGGGCCGCCGCTTCGTCGGCGGCCGGGGTTCCATGCCTTGAGGTCAGCCCGGCGCGGCGCTTCAGCGCTTCGTTACCCGGGCCCCTTGTCGATCACACTTCGATCCGATGTCGAAAAAATACGCAGCCAAAATAATCCGCTCATAGCGCAAATCGGCAAACCGGCGGCAGCTGCGCTGCCCGCCGCCGGCGTGCCGCCACGCGATCATGCCGTCACGTCATCACGCGAACGGCACGGCCTCGAAGCCCGCCGCGAGCGCGTCGACGATCCGGTCGAGCTGCTCGCGCTGGATCACGAGCGGCGGCGACAGGATGATCTTCGTGCCGACCGGGCGCACCAACACGCCGTTCTCGCGCGCGACTTCCGCGACCGCGTTCGCATAGCCGGACAGCGGGTCGATCGGCTCGCGCGTGCCCTTGTTCGCGACGAGGTCGAGCGCGAGCATCAGCCCCTTGCCGCGCACCTCGCCGACCGCCGCGAAGCGTTCCGCGAACGGCTGCAGCGCTTCGAGCAGATACGCGCCCTGCTTCGCCGCGTTCGCCGGCAGGTCTTCCTTCACGACGATGTCGAGGCTCGCGATCGCGGCCGCGCATGCGACCGGGTGGCCCGCATACGTGTAGCCGTGCATGATCGCGCCGCCGAAATCGGCATTCGCGGCGAACGCGTCCTCGATCCGCGCATTCACGACCGTCGCGCCGAGCGGCACGTAGCCCGACGAGATGCCCTTCGCGAGACACATGATGTCCGGGCGCACGCCCCAGCCGCGGCTGCCGAACAGGCTGCCGCTGCGGCCGAAGCCCGTCACGACCTCGTCGGCGATCAGCAGCACGCCATAGCGGTCGCACACCTCGCGCACGAGCGGCCAGTAGTTGGCCGGCGGCACGATCACGCCGCCCGCGCCCTGGATCGGCTCCGCGATGAACGCGGCGACCGTGTCGGGGCTCTGGAACTGGATCTCGCGCTCCAGCATTTCCGCGCAGATCCGGCCGAGTGCTTCGGGATCCTGCGTGAACGGGTTGCGGTACAGCCACGGCGTCTCGACGTGGAAGCAGCCCGGCAGGTTCGGCTCGTAGTTGCGGCGGAACACCGTGTTGCCGTTCACCGACGCGCCGCCGAAGTGCGTACCGTGATAGCCCTGCTTCAGCGAGATGAACTTCGTACGGTCGGCCTGGCCGCGCACTTTCCAGTACTGGCGCGCGATCTTCAGCGCGGTCTCGATCGAATCCGAGCCGCCCGAGCTGTACAGCACGCGGCGCATGCCTTCCGGCTCGAGCATGTCGATCACCTTCTTCGACAGCTCTTCCGCGCGCGGATGCGAAATGCCGTCGAACAGCTGGAAGTATTCGAGCTCGTCGAGCTGGCGCACGATCGCGTCCTTCACTTCCTGGCGGTTGTGGCCGACGTTCACGTTCCACAGGCCCGCGACGCCGTCGACGAGCTTGCGGCCCTGTTCGTCGAACACGTAGCAGCCGTCGCCGCGCACGATGCGGATCGGCTTGCGCTGCTTCATCTCATTCGGGTGCACCATCGGATGCCAGAATTTCGCTTCGTTGTAGCTCATTGCAGTCTCCACTGTCGGATCGTTTGAACCTTGATTGCTGAGGTTCGAGGTTCGAGGTTCGAGGTTCGAGGTTCGAGGTTCGAGGTTCGAGGTTCGAGGTTCGAGGTTCGAGGTTTTCGGGGTCGATGCCGCGCGTCAGTGCGCGATGCAGACGGATTTGGTTTCGGTGAAGCCTTCGATCGCGTACTGGCCGAATTCGCGGCCGATGCCCGATTGCTTGTAGCCGCCGAACGGCATCGACGGATCGAGCGGGATATGGCAGTTCACCCACACGGTGCCGGCCTCGATCTGCGGCACGAGGTTCATCACGCGCTTCAGGTCGTTGCTCCAGAGGCTGGCGGCAAGGCCGTACGGCGACGCGTTCGCGAGGCGCACCGCGTCGGCCGCATCGTCGAACGGCACGACGACGATCACCGGGCCGAACACTTCGTCGCGCACGATCGCACTGTCCGGATGCGGATCGGCGATCACGGCCGGCTTCACGTAGTAGCCGGGCAGGTCGTCGGCCGGCGTGCCGCCCGCGAGGAACGTGAGGCCCGCGCGGCGCGCGCCTTCGATGTGCTGGACGACCTTGTCGCGATGGTGCGCGGAGACCAGCGGGTTGATCTGCGCGGTCGTGTCGAGGCCCGCGCCGAGCTTCATCGACTGCGCGACGCCCGCGAGGCCGTCGGCGAGCTGCGCGAACTTGCTGCGGTGCACATAGATGCGCGATGCGGCCGCGCACACCTGCCCCTGGTTGAAGAACGCGCCGGCGGCGACGCCGTCGAGTGCCTGCGCGACGTCGATGTCGTCGAGCATCACGATCGGGTTCTTGCCGCCGAGTTCGAGCGAGAAGCGCGTCATGTTCTGCACGGCCGCCGCGCCGACCAGCTTGCCGGTCGCGGTCGAGCCCGTGAACGAGATCTTCGCGATCGACGGGTGGCTCGCGAGCGCGGCACCGCACACGCGGCCGCCGGTGACGACGTTGAACACGCCGGGCGGCACGCCGGCTTCGCGCGCGAGCTCGGCCAGGCGCAGCGCGGTGAGCGGGGTTTCCGGCGACGGCTTCAGCACGATCGTGCAGCCGGCCGCGAGCGCGGGAATCAGCTTCCACACCGCGATCATCAGCGGGAAATTCCACGGCACGATCGCGGCGACCACGCCGACCGGCTCCTTGCGCGTATAGGCCGTATAGCGCGCGCCGGGCGGGAACGGGATCGACACGTCGAGCGTCTGGCCGGTGATCTTGGTCGCCCAGCCGGCCATGTAGCGCACGTATTCGACGCTCGCGCCGACCTCGATCGCACGCGACACGTGGATCGACTTGCCCTGGTTCAGCGTTTCGAGCTGCGCGAGCGTTTCGGCGTTGCGCTCGATCAGGTCGGCGAGTTTCAGCAGGATGCGTTCGCGATCGGCCGGGCGCAGGCCGCTCCACACGCGCGTATCGAATGCGCGCTTCGCGCTGGCGACCGCGCGGTCGACGTCGCGTTCGTCGGCGTCCGCAACCGTCGCGAGCCGCTCGCCCGTCGCGGGGTCGTACACGTCGAGCCGCGCGGCCGCGTGCGCGGGCTGCATTTCACCGTCGATGAAGAGGCCGAAGTCGCGCGCAACGAAGGTGCGCACGGTGTCGCTGACGGCGACGAAGTTCGTGGTGCTCATGGGCGTCTCGAGGATTGTCGTGGCTGGACCGCGTGCGCACGGGCACACGGGCGTCGTTCCACTGTATCGACGAGGGATCGCGCCCGGTGAGCGCAAATTGGCAGCGCGTAGGCGCTGGGGGGCGGGTTCGAACCCCGCTGTGACGGGGCGCGCGTCGAGGCCGGAGGCCGGCTCGGTATCGCGCGGGCAGACAGGGCGGCGTGCTCGATCGGAGCGGGCAAGCCCACTCCGCTACCGGGCTAATGCCCGGTCATTGCAATGCTAGTTTCTGAAGCCGTGCCCCATCGACGCAAGGAAGTCATACGCCTGGTAATCCAGCCAGTAGATGCCGAGCGCCAGCGGAATCAGGAAGTACAGCGAATCGTATATCCCGCTTCTCACGGTTCTGACGATGAAAATCGGCAGTGCAATGCTCAAGGCGACGACCACAAGCGAAACTGCAATGATCGTGACGTCCATGTTCCCGGCCCCTGGTTGTTATTAAAACGACGATCGCGCATGGTACCGCACGATCTCGGGGACCAGTGGGCAGAACGATTGCAGCGGCAACGCGCCAGCCGGCTCGGTACGGTTCGACAGGCTAGGCTTGCGAGACGGGTGTGTGGCGGGCGCGTCTTGCCGGTCAGCCTGCAGCCCGCGGGACCGGCCCGTTCGTTTTCCTTCGCCCTCCCCGATGTGTCGAGGCCGTGGAAACACCCAGCAAGACGAGCAGCGCGGCCAGCAGCGCTTGGGCTTTGGTATTCATGAATCGGCGATCGCGAAAGGTTCGAAGTCCGGACCGCAATTATCCGATGAATTACAGGAACAGCGCCCCGACCAGTTCCGTGCGGTTCGACACCCCGAGCTTGCGGTACATGCGCATCAGGTGCGTCTTGACGGTCGGCTGGCCGAGCGCGAGATCGCGCGCGATCTCCTTGTTCGAGCGGCCGTCGCGCACGAGGCGCGCGATCTGCTCCTCGCGATA
Source organism: Burkholderia sp. Ac-20344 (assembly GCF_017104975.1). Classification (NCBI taxonomy): domain Bacteria; kingdom Pseudomonadati; phylum Pseudomonadota; class Betaproteobacteria; order Burkholderiales; family Burkholderiaceae; genus Burkholderia; species Burkholderia sp. Ac-20344. The sequence goes on along the minus strand of NZ_JAAGPP010000061.1, from coordinate 2,090 downwards.
GGTCAGCCGCGCCTCGCAGCCGATCCGGTGGATCCCGCGCCGCGCGCGCAGCAGCGGGCTCAGCGCGGCTTCGGCCACCGGCTGCAGCCGCGCGAGCGCATCGATCTCGCCGGGCGCGAACCGCCCGGCCGTGCTGTTGCCGCCCACGCCGCCGCGCGTTTCGCCCGCCCCGAAGCGCAGCAGCGAGAACGCGCCGATCGTGCGGCCCGCGTCGCGCAGCCAGATCTCGACGACGTCGGCTACGTCGTGCCGCTGCAGGAAACGGGTCCAGTACGCGGACGCGTCGCGTCTTTCGTCAGGCAATTGGGAAGCGAGCGTGACGACCGCGCGTTCGCCTGCCGCGCAGCGCGACGGATGCAGCGGATCGAGCATCCGGTAGCGCGCGACATAGGTGCGATGCATCGATTCCGGCATCCCGAACAGCTCGAAATCGGCCGGTTCGCCGCTCTGGTCGAGCCGGTAGAACACGATCGCGGACGGGCTCGCAAACGCGTCGAATGCGTCCACGCATGCACGCAGCGCACGTGGCCAGTCGGCGGCGGCCGGGTCGGCGGGAACGGATGGGGTCGGCATGGCGGAATCGGCTGGCGGGCGAACGTATCGACGATCGAAGTTCGGGCCAGCCTACCGGCGCCGAAAAGCGCCGGTGAGCACAAATCGGCAAATCGTCCCGGTCCGGCCGGCATGGCGGGTTCAGCCGGGACGAGGCGGGCGCGCGACAGTACGCGCGCCGCTTTCAGCGCGCGTTCGCAGCGAACGTGTCGCAGGCGCTCAGCTCGCCCGATTGCATCCCGCGCCGCAGCCAGTACACGCGCTGGTCGCTGGTGCCGTGCGTGAAGCTCTCCGGTACGACATAGCCCTGCCCTTGCTGCTGCAGCCGGTCGTCGCCGATCGCGGCGGCCGCCTTCAGCCCCTGCTCGAAATCGCCGGGCTCCATCAGCCGCTGGTTCGCGCGCTGCGCGTTGTTCGCCCACACGCCGGCGAAGCAGTCGGCCTGCAGCTCCATCCGCACCGACAGCGCGTTCGAATGCGCCTGGCTCGCCCGCCGGCGCGCGGCGTCGACCTTGTCGGAGATGCCGAGCAGGTTCTGCACGTGATGGCCGACTTCGTGCGCGATCACGTAAGCCTGCGCGAAATCGCCGCCCGCGCCGAAACGCTTGCGCAATTCGTCGTAGAAGCCGAGATCGATATACACCTTGCGGTCGGGCGGGCAATAGAACGGCCCCATCGCCGTCTGGCCCGTGCCGCATGCGGTCGGCGTGGAGTTCGTGAACATCACGAGCGTCGGCGGCTGGTACTGCGCGTGCAGCTGGGCATTGAACACGCCCGTCCACGTGCGCTCGATATTGCCGAGTACCTTGCGCGTGAACACCGCGCCCGGGTCATTCGCCGGCACGCCCTGCCGCTGCGCGGGCGCGGGCTGCGCCTGCTGCTGGCGGCCCTGCAGCGCCGATGCGCCTTCGAGCACCACGCGCGGGTCGATCCCGAAGAAATACGACGCGGCGAACGCGATCACGATCGTGCCGATGCCGATCGTCGCGCCGCGCCCGCCGCCGAACCCGCCGGCGCCGCGGCGATCCTCGACGTTCGTGCTTTCCCTTTCGTCGTCCAGCCTCATTGCCGGCCCTCCCTGTCCTTGTCGATGATCCGGCGCGCGAGCGCGCCACCGGGCGATATGTTGTCGTGGCACGATCCTTCGGCCGATGCGACGCCCGCGCGCCGGGTGCGCGCGCATGCCGGGATCGCCGGCCTGCCGCTCCGCTCGCACGACGGAATCGGCCGGCCGATGCGCCGCGCGTCGATACGCGGCCCGCCCGCGCTATTCTGCCGGGCTTTCGTGACTTATCGCAAAAATGTGGAGGATAGAGCGATTCGGCGTCGGACATCGTCAGCCTTTGCAAAATGGCCGCGGCCGATCCGGCCGGTCGGATCCCACCCGCGTTCATCCTTCCGGCTGATACCGGCGCTCGCCGGCGCCGCCTAAAGTGTCCGGACACGACACCTTTCCGGAGCACGACATGACCCACCCGCAACCCCGCACGATCGCGATCACCGGCGCGGGCACCGGTATCGGCGCCGCGTGCGCGCGG